>CAYFJM010000135.1:0-5892 GCA_964343415.1 uncultured Vicinamibacteraceae bacterium
CTAGGATAGCACCACTTGGCGCACACTTTGGATGAATTGATTGTGAATTTTGATGCGGATTTCATTGTTGTTGGCACGGGAATCGCTGCGCTTCGAGCGGCAGTTGACCTTGGGCACGCTGGTAAAACCATTATTCTAACTAAATCTACTGCAACCGCTGGAAGCACTGGCTATGCCCAGGGAGGGATTGCTGCCGCTGTAGGGGTTGACGATTCTCCGGAGCAACATGCCGAAGATACGGTAGCAGCTGGCGGCGGATTGGTTGATGTTGATGTCGCCAGAAAACTGGCGGAATCTGCGCCGCAGGCAATCAACGAACTTATCGAATGGGGGGTTGAATTCGATCGGACCGAGTCTGGCGAGCTGTCATTAGCGCGTGAAGGTGCACATCGGTGTCGCCGGGTACTCCATGTTCGTGATTCGACAGGTCGAGAGATTTCTCGTGCATTGTGGAATCGCTTACGTAAAACGCCGAATATCCACGTGATCGAGGAAGCGTGTGTTACGGATGTTGTCGTCGTTGACGGAGAGTGCGTCGGGGTTAGCTTTCAGACAGCTGGTGATGAATATGAAGTAGTGGGCGCATCTTCTATTCTTCTTGCATCGGGTGGTGCGGGGTACATCTTTCGTGAAACGACGAATCCAGAAGTAGCGACGGGTGATGGGGTTGCTATGGCATATCGCGCTGGAGCTGAGATTGCTGATATGGAATTTGTGCAATTTCATCCAACGGCCTTGGCATATGGTGAGGGACCTCGATTCTTGTTGTCGGAGGCGTTGCGTGGTGAAGGCGCCAAATTAGTCAATCAACAAGGGCAGCCCGTTTTCTCGGGATCAGAAGACGAGTTGTCTTCTCGTGATCGCGTAGCGCGTGCTATCGCACGGGAAATGGAACGTACAGGTGGTGATGTTTACTTGAAGTTTGATGGAGTGAAGGAAGATTTTGTTCGAAAGCGGTTTCCTCTCATTGCGGACAGATGTCGCCGAATCGGTCTAGATTTAGCTACGGATAGAATTCCTATTGTTTCGGCTGCTCATTATTTAATGGGTGGTATTCGAACGGATCAGTATGGGCGGACCAGTGTACCGCGGTTGTTTGCAGCGGGTGAGGTAGCGTGCACAGGGGTACACGGGGCAAATAGATTAGCAAGTAACTCACTGCTAGAAGGCCTCGTTTTTGGCGCAGCAGCTGCCCGAGTCATGTGCCGTGATAAGGCTAGACAATTTCAGAAATATTTGAAGCGTGTTCGTAGGAAAATTATTTCGAATTCAACTTGTACGAACGTTGAAGATATTGAAGAGCAAGTAAGGGCACTTTTATGGAATGGGTGTGGCTTATTCAGGAATCGAGAAGGTTTAACAAACGTGCTTGAGGGGTGTAAAGGATGGCGTCAAAAATTCGATCAGTCTGGGTTTTCTCCGCGAATGCAAAGTATTGTGACGGTCGGGGAGCTAGTGGCACGAGCTGCACTGCGGAGAGAGGAAAGTAGGGGAGCGCACTACCGGACAGATTTCCCAGAACGTAACGATATAGACTGGTCTCGACATACGACTATCGCAAAGTATGAGGACAGGACTTAATGGCGTCTAAACAGCAAGGTTTCGTGACGGAAATTACACCGCAGACTGAAGATTTTTCACGTTGGTATACCGATGTTATTCGACGAGCTGAGCTCGCGGACTACTCTCCTGTAAAGGGTAGTATGGTGATTCGACCATACGGATACGCGATTTGGGAGCTAATGCAGTCTGGTCTTGACAAGAGGTTCAAGGAGACCGGACATGTCAATGCATACTTTCCGTTGTTCATACCAGAGAGTCTTCTGAAGAAAGAGGCCGCACATGTTGAAGGATTTGCTCCGCAGGTTGCGTGGGTTACTCGTGGTGGCGATGAAGATTTAGAGGAACGCCTAATTGTGAGGCCCACCTCTGAAGCGATTATTGGAACGATGTATGCCAAGTGGGTGCAATCATGGCGGGATCTTCCTATTTTGATTAATCAGTGGGCCAATGTTGTTCGGTGGGAGAAAGTTACGCGACTTTTCCTTCGAACGACTGAGTTTCTTTGGCAAGAGGGACATACTGCACACGAGACAGGTGAGGAGGCCGAAAAAGAAGCTCGTAAAATGCTTGGTGTTTATAAAAACTTTCTTGAGACTGAACTGGCCATGCCGGTACTTGATGGAAAAAAAACTGAGAGTGAAAAGTTTGCAGGTGCGTTACACACCTATTCGGTTGAAGCCCTGATGGGAGACGGACGGGCACTTCAGGCTGGGACATCCCATAATTTGGGTCAAAATTTTGCCAAAGTCTTTGAGATACGATTTCAGGCACGAGATAAATCTATGCAGTACGTTTGGCAAACCTCATGGGGTATGACAACTCGTCTTATCGGTGGGGTCATCATGACTCACGGTGATGACAGTGGTCTTATTTTGCCTCCCCGTATAGCGCCGACGCAGGTCATTCTTGTGCCAATTCCTCGTGGTGATTGGAAAGAAACAGTACTACCTAAAGCGCAGGAGATCGTAACGACCCTACGAGAAGCCGGTGTGAGGATTGAGATCGACGATCGTGAAGAGTACAAACCGGGATGGAAATTTTCGGAATGGGAGATGCGAGGAGTACCTCTTCGTCTAGAGATTGGTCCGAAGGACATTGAGCAGTCTCAGGTTGTTTTGGTGCGTCGAGACACGAGAGAAAAAATACCGACGCCAATGCAAGGACTATTGACTCAAGTCACTCAACTTCTTGAAACAATACAAGCAGCGCTACTTCAACGGGCTCTCAATTTTAGGGAAGAGCATACTCACCGTACGGATTCGAAGGAAGAATTTGTGAGCCTTTTCGAAGGTCGACCTGGCTATGTGGTTGCGCCGTGGTGTGGTGGAAAGACGTGTGAAGCCAAGATTAAAGAAGAGACACAAGCAACAATCCGAAACATTCCCTTTGAGGCGGCTTCCCCAGTAGGTAGTTGTATCTCGTGTGGAGAACCAAGTCACACTGATGCGTACTTTGCAAAGTCGTACTAATAGGCTTCATTTAAATCAATGAAACCATTGCGTGTGAATCAATCAGGATCGCGTAATCATTTCGCCAGCGTGAAGCCTACTTGCTAAACCAAACATTGCGACTGTCAAGGCGCTTGGCGGTAACTACTTTTCATGCCGGTTTTTTTTGCTTGGGTGCATATGTGCCATGCGGTTTCTACTGGATACGAACAACAAGGGCCGCACGCCTATTTAAGCGTCTAGTTTCTTCTCGTGAATTGTCGTGTTTGGGGCGTTCTTCTCCGTAGCTAACCGTCTGTAGCCTATTGGCGCCAACGCCTCGGTCCGTTAAGTAATCCTCCACGGAATTCGCACGACGGTCTCCAAGCGCAAGGTTGTATTCATTCGTTCCGATATTGCAGGTATGTCCCTCGATCGTAATTTCAAGGTTCTCGTCTTCTTCAAGGGCTGCTACGACCTCGTCGAGCACTTGAGCCGCGGCAGGACGAAGGTTGTAGCGATCAAATTCAAAGTGCACATCTTCAAACACGTACTCTCTGACAGGAACTGGTGGAGGAGCATTTACTTGGATGCTCGCAGTATCTGATGCCGACCCTCCTTGTCCATCCGCTACAGTTACGCTTACCGGAACGGGACCTGCCTGATCTGGCGCGTTCCAACGGGTTGTTGCTCGGTCAGCAGAATCTTGGAAGGCACCAGTTGGTGTGTTCCAGCGGTAGGTCAGCGCGTCACCATCTGGGTCAGTGGCATCGGCACGGAGACGAACTTCCTCGCCAAACTCAACTTCACATGGTTCGCAAGAGATGGTCACGGTCGGAGGTTGGTTCGGTTCGTCAGGCGGTGGCGGTGGTGGTGGTACGTAGACTCGGACGCCAGGGTGGTAAGTAAGTCGAGCGATAAACCCTATACGGTCTGCTTGTGGAAGTATTTGACCTACTAAAGATCTCGAAGTGTGGCGAGCGGCCCATGTTATTCCTGAGCCCAGCGAGAAACCTTTGTTTTGCCATTGCACACCAACGACAAGATCTAGCGGAGACCGATGAGAAAGGCTTAGCCCAGAAATACTTCCATCCGTTCCAGCCAAAGGGGTCGATAGTTTTAACGAATCAGTAGTGAGGATATCTCCTAAAACTTCTCCAAACACGCGAACTGAACCATAAATAGGTGTGCCTACGCCGAAGCCCCACTGCATACTATTCGGAAGTTCTATTCCCGCCGGATCTTTTCGAAGGACGAAGTCCGAGTGAATGGCAATTTCGGCATTGTTTACTGCTTTACTCATGACAAGACCAACCGCGCCATCAAGCTCACCGGTGGTTGTCCCGGATTTCTTGTCACCTGTGGGAAGTTTTAGCCAGCCTCGAACAGCTAATGCGAGAGGGGATTGTTTCCGCTCACTCAGTAAGTTCGTTTTAACGCCGATTACGACGTCACCAAATTTGTTACCGCTGAACGCTGAGTTGGCAAGAGGGTAATCCACAACTGCACCACCAACATTAGATTGTCCAGACTGAAACAGTGGGCGTAGGTCTCTATCGATTCGCGTCAAAACACCAATTGAGCCAAAAATTTCAGCGCGTTCTCCGACGCCAACTGCAAAACTTCCCGCTACGGTTTGAACTGCACTAAAGCCCTGTTCGTAGTTAAAAGTGGAGACATGCCCGGCAGCGGCTACGGAGCCATTGTCAAGGACCTCAGCCGTTGGGACGAACCAGAGGCCGGTATCTCCAAGAAACGTAGTTCCTGAAGGACGGGTTTCTTCTTGCGCGACGGCCATGCTTGTAAAGCAGACGAGCAACAAAGCCGCAAACGTTGAATGTCTAAGCCATTTTTGAATCCGCATTAGATGATCATCCTTAACTGCCTCAACGATAATCGTTCGA
Organism: uncultured Vicinamibacteraceae bacterium; assembly: GCA_964343415.1. Lineage (GTDB taxonomy): Bacteria > Acidobacteriota > Vicinamibacteria > Vicinamibacterales > UBA8438 > DTWD01. Next base: position 4,895 of record CAYFJM010000135.1, read on the forward strand.
TTTTGGCGCTCATACTTCCCAAAATAGTACGGTTTTACGGATAAACAAGTCAACGCGATCATGGTCTAGTCAGCTTTTCGTTTTCCAAACAGCCATGCGATTCCGATACTTAAGACATACAGCACGATCATAGGGGCAGCCATCATAGTCAAAGTAACAGGATCGCCGGTTGGCGTCAGGACTGCAGCAAATATGAAAATAATCAAGATCGCGTACTTGAAGTTTTTGATCAGAAATCCAGGTGTTGCTACTCCCATTCTGGCGAGGAAGAACACGATGGTTGGGAGTTGAAATACTACGCCGCAGGCGAGAACAAGACGTACATACAGTGTAAACGCAGGTTGGATGCGTGGCATGAAAGCCATGTAATCACTACTGAACCCGGCGAAAAATCCCCATGCAATTGGAAATAGGAGGTAATGCGCAAATAGAGCACCACCAATAAAGAATCCTGATGCTAAGCCGACAAACGGATATGCAAATTTCTTTTCATGTGCATATAGGCCAGGCGCAACGAAGAGCCAGAGTTGGGACATGATCACAGGCGTTGCGATTAGGAGGCCAGCTAGTGCCGCCATTTTTATGTTGAGAAAGAAGGCTTCTGCCGGTTCGGTATAAACGAGCGTGCCACCCTCGGGGAGTACATCAGTTAAAGGCTCCATTATGAAGTCAAAAATGGGGTCGATGAAACCAAAGCAAATTAGTACGCCAACCAAAAGGGATGAGATAGAAACGACTAGGCGGTGCCTTAATTCGTCGAGGTGGTCCAAAAACGACATTTTTCCTGCGCCGTCTTCCTGGGCAGGGACTTCGTCGTTCTCGGTTCTTTTGATAGACGCGAATTCGTCTGAATCTTGGTCAGGCGACGGGACCAGTGCCATCTTGAAACAGGGATTAAGTGCCTACGTCAGGCTCGGTTGGGTGAACGCCTGAGGCGGGGTCTGCTGTGACTGTTGCGGGTTTGTTTGATTTTTGGTTGGTTTCTGATTTGTCGGTGG
>CAYFJM010000136.1:0-5840 GCA_964343415.1 uncultured Vicinamibacteraceae bacterium
CCAGCTGGTACCGGCGCCAACCTAGCGGCTGTTGGATATTTGCGTGAACTAGCCGCGATCGAAATTAGTTTTGCGCGGTGGATGGCATATGGTGTTCCGGCTGCTTTGTTAATGATCCCAATAGCTTGGCAGCTTCTACTGCGGAGTTTTCCACCGGAACTAGACCGGTTGCCCATCGCGGATGCTGACATAGCGGATCGTATTGCTAAGCTCGGAAAGCCGAGTCGGCTGGAAATTTGGACCCTGATAGTTTTCAGTGCGACGATCCTGGTTTGGTTAACCTCGCCTCTTCTTTCTGAGTTCACTGATGGACGGGTGAATCCGCCCGCTCAAGCAGTGGCGCTTGGGGGTGGTCTCTTACTTTTTTTACCCGGGCTCCGCGTGTTGAACTGGCGCGAGGCACAACGGGAGATGGATTGGGGTGGTGTCATCTTGATTGTGGCGGGTTTGTCACTCGGTGTCATGGTGTTCGAAACCGGGGCCGCCAGGTGGCTTGCTCAAGTGTTGTTGGGGCGAATTACAGTAGTGCCGGTGTTCGCACAGCCCTTTGTGATTGTGCTCGTGGTAGCGGCATTACATCTTCTTTTTTCTAGCAACACCGTTACCGGAGCCATCATCATGCCAATATTGATTGCCTTAGCTCAGGATCTGGGCCTTGAAATCTGGACGGTGGCGGCTCCGGCTGCATTTACATCGTCACTTGCTTTTATTCTGGTAACGGAAAGTCCAACGAATGTGCTGCCCTATTCAGCTGGCTATTTTTCGATACGTGATATGGCTCGAGTGGGAATCGTAATGACGATTGGAGCGGCTTTTTGTGTTGCCCTGTCCATCATGATTGTGGGTTCTGCCTTCGGGTGATTAGCCGGTGGATTCGCGTGTCTCTTGAAAATAAGGTTGGTCGCCCTTAATTGTGACCCGATATCCGTGGCGTGTTTCCGGGAAGTAATCCCAGATGGCAAGGTGTTGTGTGCATCGGTTGTCCCAAAACGCAACGGAGTTCGCTCGCCATTGAAATCGACAGTGAAAGTCAGGCCGGGCGCAGTGTTTGAAAAGAAATGTGAGAAGTGCATCACTTTCGGCTAATGGAAGCTCTTTAATCCGTGTCGTAAATCCTTCGTTGACATAGAGTGCTGACTTTCCCGTAACGGGGTGTGTTCTAACAACGGGATGTTCTGCCTTCGGATGTTGTTTGTCACGCATGGTACCACTGCCGTAACGGTTTCGGTAGTACTGTTCACCATCGTGGATTGCTGTTAGACCCGATAAGAGTCGTTGCATTCGATCTGAGAGACCTTGATAGGCAGCGTACATGTTAGCGAAGAGTGTGTCGCCACCCGATGATGGCACTTGTTCGATCCGAAGGATGCTCGCCATCGGTGGCTCGGTGTCGCATGATACATCCGAGTGCCAAAGTTCTCCCGCGACAAACGTAACTTTGTCGTCTCCGTGTACCACGAGTATTTCTGGATGCTCTGCGTCTTTAGGTGCAGCGGGGTGAATATGAAGTTCGCCAAAACGACGACCGAGCGACTTATGTTGCTCAAAAGAAAGGTCTTGTTCCCTAAAAAATAACACCAAGTGTGCCGCCCATGCGGACTCAAGTTCCGCCAATGTTCCCGCGTCGAAAGGTTGTGAAAGGTCAACGCCGGAAACTTCTGCGCCGATAACTGGGGAGAGTGGTGTGATGCGAAAATTTGATGTGGACATGATCTGTTGATTCGAATTGTTGAGATGTCCTGACGATTATATTTAAAGAGTGGTTGATTTCGTGCTTTATTGAATAGGTCCTGGTCTAAATCATTCCAGAAGATAGCATTCTGTTTTTTTGACGGGCGTCAGTTTGGAGCAATAGTTTTCATAGAATCCAGCTTTTAGCCCTATTTGTGAATTACTGGAAGACCGAAGAGAAAATACGGCGGTTGGGGATGTTTGCAATCTAAAAGGAGTCAAGAATGGCAGTAGATCAAACGGTTTTGTTGAAAAACCTTCTTGTCGAACTTCGTTCCATCCGTTTGCGGTTGGATCGACAAGTTGCCGTTGTGCAGAGACTTATTAGGACCTCTCAAAAATCGACAACAAAGAAACCAGCTGGCAAACAAAAAGCAAAAACTGCTAAGGCTACGAAGAAAAAGGCATCCGCTACGCCAGTCGGATATGTAAAGGAGCGAAAGGTCTTAGTACGTCGGATTCGAAAAAAATCTCTTAGATAGGCTTAACGACCAAAAAACACTCGTTTTAGAGTAAATAGATTGATACAATAAGTGGATCTCATCAGAACTAAGTGCCTTAGATAGGCATAGTTAACAGGTTAGAGCGTCAAAATCTGACGCCAGAGGTTTTTTAGAGGGTGGGTGTTACCGATCTAATATCCAGTCTGTAGTTTGTTTAAGGAGAGTTATTAACTTTGCTAAAAGAGGAACGCCAGGAAATTGTAAGCACACTTGTTGCTCTCGGCCAGGAGCGGGGATTTCTAAATCTTGACCAAGTGCTTGACCATGCGCCGCCTGACCTTGATGTCGAAGATCTGACGTCGTTGCTTCAAGACCTTGAAGCTCAAGGCATAGAGGTCGAGGGAGCAGAACAAGTTCAGCCTGAAGCGAAACGTCGCGTTGCTACGAGAGCACAGGCTACATCAGCGACGGAGCAGCAGCAGTTACCAGCTCATGAAGAAGATCAAGGTCAGGACCTTGTACGAACATATCTTCGTCAAATGAGTCGAGTGCCTCTCTTGACTCGCGAGGGTGAGGTGGCAATTGCCAAGCGTATCGAACGTGGTGACTTACGGATCACTAAAGCGATGTCGCGCAGTCTTCTCGTTGCTCGCTACCTCCCTGAATTGGCTAGGAAGGTTGACGAGGGAGAACGTACCCTCAGAGATGTTGTGGTTTTGCCTGATTCTGAGTTGACCGAGCGCCAGTTGAACAATCGGATTAAGCGTCTTGTTGGTGATGCACAGAAGGTTACTGATGCGCTGAAAGAACTTGCGAAACGTCAGGCTCGAGCGGAAGCGGTGCGCAAGAGTCGCCGCAAGCCGTCTGTTCGTACACGGTGGCGAATTATGCGGTCACAGATTGAAATCTCTCACGCAGTACGATCTATCAATTTTACGCCTATTGTTCGGCGAGAGTTAGTCGAAAAAATTGAAACGGCCGCCAAGTCGCTTCAGCGAGCCGAGCGTCGAGTTGAACGTTTGACGAAGCAGTCTACGCCTCGCCGTAAAGGGCAGCGGGCGACACCTAGCCCGAATTTGAAAGAGGCCCGCCGGGAGTTAGCAGAATTACGACAATCAATTGAAGAGCCAGCGGTTGAACTGAATGCGATTCAGAGGTCAATTCGGCGCGGCACGATCGAAGGGGATCATGCGCGAAAGGAACTGACTGAAGCGAATCTTCGTCTTGTTGTTTCGGTGGCAAAAAAATACGTTAACCGCGGCCTCGCCTTTCTTGACTTGATTCAGGAAGGCAATATCGGCCTCATGCGTGCGGTTGATAAGTTTGATTATCGCCGAGGTTTCAAATTTTCGACGTATGCAACTTGGTGGATCCGACAAGCAATTACTCGAGCGATCGCCGATCAGGCGAGGACAATCAGGATTCCGGTTCACATGATCGAAACGTTGAATAAACTCAATCGTGCGATGCAAACACTGACACGCGATCTCGGTCGTGAGCCGACACCGCAAGAGCTTTCGGAGCGGGCTGATTTGCCGCTGGCAGTCGTCAGAAAGGCGAGGAAAATAGCCCAAACGGTCGTTTCCCTTGATGCTCCGATAGGTGATAGCGATGAGAGCCAATTCGGCGACTTTATTGAGGATCGACAGGCTGTGAATCCTGCCGAGGCGACGGTTGCATTCGATCTCAGGCGTCAAACGGAGTCGGTGTTGGAAACATTGAGTCCAAAAGAACGTGAAGTAATTCGGATGCGGTTTGGACTCAATGATGGTGCAGAACCTACACTTGCTGAGCTTGGAGAGAAATTTTCCTTGACGCGTGAGCGTATCAGGCAAATTGAGGCAGCTGCCTTACGCAAATTGAGAGATCCATCCTTGAGCCGTCGATTGAGTTCCTTCGTGGAGCCGAAACAGCCCCGCCGTTCTGGCCGAGGTGATGAAACGCAAGCTCCTGGAGAACAAGGTGCAGCATAAGTAAAGTAACTTAGGATCTAGCTTATTGAAAGGGCTGGGCTGCTGTTGCAGCCCAGCCCTTTTTTGTCAGATGTACTCTACTTGGAGTAGATAGATAAATCTCACACTGCGACATTAGCGATCGCACCGAAACCATGAACATTTTTCTTGTTGACGGCACGTATGAGCTCTTTCGACACTTTTTTGTTGTCCCCAAAGTATCGGATGTAAATGGCCAAGAGGTTGGCGCGATTCGTGGTGTTCTTGGGTCTATGTTGTCTCTGCTTGAGAATGATGTGTCACATATAGGCGTCGCAACAGATCATGTCGTTGAGTCGTTTCGTAATGACTTGTGGGGCGGGTATAAGACGGGCCATGGGATTGACCCAGAACTGTTCCAACAGTTTCACCCACTTGAAGAGGCACTTCAAGCTTTGGGGTTAGTGGTCTGGAAAGAGGTTGAGTTTGAGGCGGACGATGCGTTAGCGTCGGCGGCGTCAAAAGCTGCCGATGATAAGAGAGTTGAACAGGTGTTTGTTTGCACCCCGGATAAGGACCTTGCGCAGTGTGTCGACGGTCGACGTATCGTGCAATTTGATCGGAGGGCGCGGACGATACGTGATGCGGAAGGAGTGCGTTCAAAATTTGGTGTAATGCCGGAATCAATACCTGATTATCTCGCACTAACCGGCGATAGTGCGGACGGGTTTCCTGGTGTTCGAGGTTGGGGTGCGAAATCTGCTGCTACGGTTCTTGCGCGGTATGTGCACCTTGAACAGATACCGGGTAAAGCGGCGGATTGGGATGTGTCTGTACGAGGAGCAGATCGACTGGCCCAGAACCTCGTTGATGCACGCGACGATGCAAAAATATTTCTTGATCTTGCAACGTTACGGACAACCTTGCCTGTGTTTGATTCAGTCGATGAATTGAAATGGACCGGACCTGATCCTAAGTTTTTTGATATTTGTGCGCGTATGAACGCAAGTGGATACTTCGGTCGTGCTCAGGCCGTTGCGAGGAAGGTCGTGTAAGCGTTGATCGCTGTATGTCGCGGCGTTGAGAGTCGCTGCCACTTCAGCGATTATTGAATAATAGTAAAGGGTGCAGTCCACTCGTGCGGACCCCAGTGCACGATGAGACGGCCCGCGTTTTCTGACGTCGGAACTACGCTAACACCGAGTGGTCTGAATGACCCCGTTGTGCGCTCGTAGTGCACGTCAAATTCAGCTGCATCGAAGTCGGCGTCATACTGCGTTCCCCACGCATCAGGTTCGTTATTAAAAACAAAGCGCCAGCCGGAACCTGTTTTTCTGATCCAAATAGCGTACGAGCCAGCAAAAGCTGGTGCGAGGTTTCCGGTCGGGATCTCGGTGGAACCAAACCGCAACCCAACGTCACTTCGAAATCGAAGTGGTGGGGCATGAATAAGCGAAACGACCGCGCCGTCGTTTGTGTCCGCAAAACGCTCGTAGTCTTCGTCTTCGACATCGATACTTTTCCAATACAGCATTGAAATTTGATTGCCGTCTGGCAGCACAACAGCGTTTTCATTTCGTTCGGCCAATGTATTACGACGAGCAAATGCGGAGGTATCGCTGTCGAACTCGTTTACGCTTGGGCGGGTCGTACGGGGACGTCTTGCCGCCGGCGGCAAGACGTCAAAGCGAAACTCCGTGTCCCATGTGTGCTGCCCCCAGCGCAGCTCGAGACG
>CAYFJM010000137.1:0-5804 GCA_964343415.1 uncultured Vicinamibacteraceae bacterium
AGGAAGTTACTTCGTCTTGAGGTTGAGACGGGCTCAGAGATTCGACAAATTGTATCTGGTATTGCGAAGTCTTATACACCCGACGCACTGGTTGGACGGCACGTCGTGTATGTCGATAATCTGAAGCCTGCAAAACTTATGGGCGTTGAATCGAATGGGATGGTGTTAGCGGCGACAGATGCGGACGGTGAGGCGGTATTGATTGAGCCGGAGGATGGAGCACGAGCTCCGGCTGGTTCTGAAGTGAAGTGATCGACTCACACTGTCATTTAGCGGATGAGGCTTTTGCTGAAGATGTCGGAGCTGTCGTTGATCGAGCGAAAGCTGCTGGTGTCGAGCAGGCGCTTTGCATACTAGACGCAACGAACGATGTTGAATGTGATCGTGCAAGACAGATTGCTTCACTGTGGGAGAACTTACGTTTTGCAGTTGGCGTACATCCGCATCAAGCTGGGAGTTTTGTAAAGACACCTAGCACGGTCGGGGTAGCAGTAACGGCTGTTTGTGAGCGGCAGAAACGAGTTTGTGCGATCGGAGAGATCGGTCTCGATTATCACTACGATTTTTCCCCGCCTAGCACCCAGATAGATGTATTTCGTCGACAAATATTTCTTGCTAACGATTGTGGGTTGCCGATTGTGATTCATACGCGTGAGGCAGATGACGACACGATCGATGCTGTGCAAGCAGAAGGCCAAGGGGTGGTTAGGGGCGTGTTTCATTGTTTTACCGGAGGTATGTCGCTTGCACGGAAGGCTCTTGATCTTGGCTTCTATATTTCATTTTCTGGAATTGTCACTTTTAAGCGCGCAGATGACATTCGAGAGATTGCGGCATACGTTCCTAGCGACCGACTCTTGGTTGAAACAGACTCGCCTTATCTCGCACCAGTGCCTTACCGGGGTAAGAGAAATGAACCGGCCTGGGTGGCACGAATTATTGAAGTCATAGCCGAAGTGCGGGGTGAAACGACTGGCGCGGTAGTTGAAGCTTCTGGCAATGCTTTTACTCGATTGTTTGGCAGTAGTGTCTCAACCTGAGGGTGTAGCTAAAGGCTTGGCCCGTTGACACTTGCCGCGAAATTGTGGTCTGATCGACGAGGCGTGAATCCGGTACTTAAATCCTCTGCTCCGGCTGACCTCGCTCAAATATTCGAGTCTATTCGTAACGAACTCGATGCTGTTGAGGAAGCTTACGCGAGCCACATCCAGTCCCGTGTGGAATTGATCCCAGAGATTGCCCGATATATCCAGACGAGTGGTGGCAAACGGGTTCGCCCTGCTGTGCTTCTGATGGCAGCACGATTGGCGAACTATAAGGGTGATCGGGCCGTTCTGTATGCTTCGGTTGTCGAATTTATCCATACAGCGACGCTGGTTCACGATGACATTATCGATGAGGCTGAAGTTCGTCGAGGCCGTGTGGCTGTGCACTCTCGTTGGGGTAATGACATTACCGTTTTACTCGGTGACTATCTTTACATTAAATCGATGGGGATGGCTCTGACCTACGATTCTATCGATATTGTCAGGCTGTTATGTGATGTGACACTGCGGATGATTGAGGGTGAGTTATATCAGCTGACAAAGACGGGAGATGCGGATATTTCTGAGTCAGAACACTTTGAGATTATTCGACGAAAGACCGCGTATTTGTTTGGGGGAGCAGCAGAGATAGGAAGTATGCTCGGTACCACGAATGACGAGCAAAGGAAGGCACTTCGAGAGTACGGTTTTAGCCTTGGAGTCGCCTTTCAGTTGGTGGATGACCTTTTGGATTTCACAGCGGATAAGACAGCGCTCGGGAAGCCTGTCGGAGGCGATCTTAGAGAAGGGAAGGTTACGCTTGCTGCGATCAAACTTCTTGAGCAGTGTGGGAGTGGCAGTCGAGCGGACCGTATCGTTCGAGAGACGATCGAAAATCGATCGATAGAGCCGGATGAATGGCGAGAACTGTTGGTTTTGTTGCGAGAACACGGTGCAATTGAATACGCCCATGACAAAGCAGTTGAATATGCAGTAATGGCGAAGCAATGCCTGGAAATATTTCCGCCGTCAGAGGAGCGTGAGGCGCTTCTTGCGCTTCCGGACTATGTGCTCGCTCGTGACCGGTGACCTTTTAGCCGACACGTGGTAACAAATCCTTTTCAGCAGATTGCATCACTCCGTGATCGTATTCGCCATCACGAAGAGTGCTACTACGTCTACGATGATCCTGAAATCTCTGACGTTGAATTTGATCAGTTGATGCGGGAGTTACGGAAGCTTGAATCGAAGCATCCAAACCTTGTTACACCTGAATCACCAACCCAGCGTGTCTCTGGGCGACCTGTGGTCGGTTTTGCGTCGGTCGCGCATGCAGAATCGATGCTCAGTCTTGACAATGCCTATAGCACTGAGGAATTAACAGAGTTTGATACGAGAGTTCGTAAACTCCTCGGCTCGGATGACCCAGTGGCATACGTTGCAGAGCTGAAGATTGATGGATTGGGTATTGCTTTGACTTACGAGGATGGGCGTTTGATACGCGGCGTGACACGCGGTGATGGTACACATGGTGAGGACGTGACCGCGAATGTCCGTGCCATCCGAGCCATTCCACTGCAGTTGAGCGATGCACCGGTGGGATTCATAGAAATTCGGGGTGAAATTTATTTACCGCGTAAGGCATTCAATGTTTTGAATGATGCACGCGGGGCTAGCGGTGAAACTTTGTTTGCGAATCCGCGCAATGCAGCGGCCGGCACGATGCGGAACTTGGACGCGGAGCGTGTCTCTGAGCGGGGACTTCGCGCCTGGATGTATCAAATTGTTCGTAAAGAGTCGGATGTCGGTGCATCTTCGAGTGACGACCAGTTGCAGCAGTTAAAACAGTGGTCTTTGCCTGTTGAACCGCACTGGGCACTTTGTGAAGATGTTGCGATGGTTCTAGATTTTTGTAACAAATGGGAATCTCTTCGCTCATCACTTGGATTTGATATTGATGGTGTGGTTGTCAAGGTGAGCGATCTCTCTCAGAGATCACGGCTTGGGGTTACGGCTAAATTTCCCAGGTGGGCAATTGCCTTTAAGTTTCGTGCGGAACAAGTGACAACGCGGTTGCTTGAGATTGCTGTGAATGTTGGTCGGACGGGAGCGGTAACGCCGTATGCTGTTTTGGAACCTGTGCGTCTTGCGGGATCAACCATTTCGATGGCAACGTTGCACAATGCCGAGGAGGTGGCGCGTAAAGATATTCGAGCCGGGGACATTGTGTTGTTGGAAAAAGGTGGAGATGTTATTCCGAAGATCGTTAAGTCGATCACAACTCGACGAGAAAAAGGCGCGCGTGGTCCTCAGCCCTTTGTTATGCCGACGGAGTGTCCCGAATGCGGTGTCGCACTGGTACGACCAGAAGGAGAAGTTGTTTGGCGGTGCTCTAACTCGGGGTGTCCAGCAAAATTCAGACGAGCATTACTGCACTTTGCATGTCGTTCTGCGATGAATATTGAGGGATTAGGTGAATCACTGGTTGAGCAACTCGTTGGCAAAGGGTTGGTCGAAAGGTTTTCTGACCTGTACGAGCTCGACGCAGAGTCGCTAACAGCCTTGGAACGAATGGGCAGAAAATCTGCAGATAATCTGTTAGGTGAGATTAATAGAAGTCGGAAGAATCAGTTATGGCGGCTTATTTTTGGTTTGGGAATACGCCATGTTGGCGAGAGAGCAGCACGGGTTCTCGCAACGGCATTCGGGGATTTAGAAGGGCTGATGAATGCTTCACGGGTCGAACTCGAATCGATTCCTGATGTCGGCCCGGTCGTCGCGGCATCCGTCCGAGATTATTTTAGTCAGCCGGAAACCCTAATCCTGCTTAATGCATTGAGATCAGCTGGTGTTGATCCAACCGAAGAGTCGGTGGCAGGGGAATCAAATAGCGGGCCATTGATGTTGTCGGACCAACGTTTTGTGTTGACGGGGACCCTCGCTGCACTCACGCGTTCTGAAGCACAGCGTGCAATCGAGGACCGAGGGGGCCGTGTATCGTCTAGTATCAGTAAGAAGACTTCGTATGTAGTGATTGGATCTAATGCTGGTACGAAGGCGGAGAAAGCAAAAGAGCTCGGGATAGACGTCCTTACGGAAGAGATCTTTTTGCAGCTATTGGAATCGACACGTCCCTAAGTATTTATACCAAGTGCAATGATGAAACGTCGGATTTTGGTCATAGACGACGAGAAAGCGATTCGAGACTCACTCAAGATGATTCTTGAGTATGACGGGTACGAGTGCCTTCTTGCGCCGAGCGGACAGTCTGGATTGGCGATGATTAATCATGATGCCCCGGACTTGATTTTTCTCGACATCAAGATGTCAGGCTTGGATGGACTAGAGGTCCTGCGAGAGATTCGCTCAATTGACAAAGATATGCCGGTCGTGATGATTTCCGGTCATGGCACGGTGAGTACAGCTGTTGAGGCAACCAAGTTGGGAGCGTTTGATTTTTTGGAGAAGCCGCTGTCAACTGAGCGTGTCACGCTGACGATTCGAAATGCGTTGCACCAACGAGAATTAACTGACACGAAGCTCGAACTAGTAACTGAAAACAAAGGGTGGCGTCGTGCCGCAGAGGTTCGAGTTCGGCACGAAATGATCGGTGACAGCGAGGTTCTTTCTAGTGTGCTGACTCAAATTCAACGAGCAGCTCCCGTACGGAGTGCGGTGCTTATCCAGGGTGAAAGTGGGGTGGGTAAAGAGCTCGTGGCTCGTGCTATTCATAAGAATAGTTCGAGAGTGCGGCAGCAGTTTATCCAGGTTAACTGTGCAGCGATACCGGACGAATTGATTGAGTCCGAACTGTTTGGTCACGAGAAAGGTGCGTTTACAGGTGCAACGGAGAAACAGATAGGAAAATTTGAGCAGGCCGACGAGGGCACGATTTTTCTTGATGAGGTAGCCGATATGAGTCTGAAGACTCAGGCCAAGGTATTGCGTGTGCTTCAAGAAGGGGATGTGGAGCGGCTAGGATCTTCAAGAACTACGACAGTTGATGTCAGGGTCCTAGCCGCAACGAACAAGGATCTTCAAAAGGCCATCGAGAAAGGTGAGTTTAGAGAAGATTTATTTTTTCGTCTCAGTGTGATTCCAATTTACGTGCCTCCGCTTCGCGAGCGTCGAGAAGATATACCGCTACTAGTAGGTCATTTTGCTCGACTTTTATGCGAAGAGAATAACTTGGGAGCAAAAGTGTTTAGTGAGGCGGCCGTTAACAGGCTTTCCCAGCATTATTGGCGTGGGAATATCCGTGAGTTGCGTAATTCAATTGAACGATTGTTAGTGATGACTCCTAGCAAATCAATTGACGTGGATGAAGTTCAGGCAGTATTGACTGCTGGGGTTTCGCCTGTGGTCACGAGTGAGGAGTCGGTTAGCTCGGCATCTACGCTTCGAGATTTTAAGGAGACCAGCGAACGAGCATTTCTTGTAGCAAAGCTTCGTGAGCTGGATTGGAATATTTCCAAGACGGCTGCGGTAATTGAGACGCCACGTAGTAACCTGTATAAGAAACTAGAGCACTACCGTATCAGTCAAGACACTGATGGGTAGTGGCAATTGTGCGTTAGGAGTTTTTGATATTCCGTCGTAGTTGGTCGGGTGACCGCTGTGGCTGTGGTGCTTTTTTTGCGTGGTTGCAGAGGAAAGTCCGAACTCCGTAGAGTGATGCGCCGGGTAACTCCCGGTCAGGGTGACCTGAAGGAAAGTGGCACAGAAAATATACCGCTCGTGAAAACGGGTAAGGGTGAAAAGGTGCGGTAAGAGCGCACC
>CAYFJM010000138.1:0-5755 GCA_964343415.1 uncultured Vicinamibacteraceae bacterium
ATAAATGTAGTTATAAAAATTTAAAAGATACTATTTATAAAGCTGTTGATAAAATTTTAGTTTCAGATGCACCACTAGGAATATTTTTGTCTGGTGGTATTGACTCGAGTGCAATTGTGGCGATGATGGTGGAGGCGTCCGGTGGTGTTGGGTCAGCTGTAAACACGTTTAGCATGGGCTTTGCCGATGGAAGCTACAACGAGCTTCCACATGCCCGCGCGATTGCCTCTCGCTTTCAAACGACTCATCGAGAAGGCACGGTTGAGCCCGACCTCACGACATTATTTGATCAGTTGATTGGGCATTTCGACGAACCATTTTCTGATGTCTCGTTGTTTCCGACCTACATGGTGTCAAAGATGGCGCGCGAGCATGTGACGGTAGCGTTGTCGGGTGACGGCGGTGATGAAATATTTGGTGGGTATGACACATATGCCGCGGACCAATTAGCGAGACGCTTTGCGGCAGTAGTGCCGAAGAAGGCCGTTTCATTCTTGGCCAGCCTAGCTGGATTTTTGCCGCCCAGCGAAAGAAAAAAAGGACTTCTGAATAAAACGAAACGTTTTGTCCAGGGGATTGCTAATGAGCCAAGCGACATTGCGCACTATCGATGGATGTCATTTCTTCCAGTCGCAGTAAAGCAGGTGCTTTATACGCGGGAGTTACAAGGATCACTGACTCACTCTGATGTATATCGTCCGATTCGAGAATCACTCGGGTCGGCCGGCACAGATGATTTACTGCACCGACAGCTTTATGCCGATTTGTGCGTTTATCTTGCTGATGACATTCTTGTAAAGGTCGACCGGATGAGTATGGCGACTTCTCTCGAGACGCGGGCACCGTTTCTTGACGTAAAGTTAATGGAGTTAGCGTACTCAATTCCTAGTAAATTCAAGATCCGCCATGGCGATCGAAAATACATACTGAAGCAGGCGCTTCGTGATGTATTGCCGGCTGAGATTATTCGGCGACCGAAGGAAGGGTTTAGCATACCGATGAAGAACTGGTTGAAGGAAGAACTCTCGCCTGTGATGCATGATCTTTTGGCGCCAGAACGGGTTCGTCGACGCGGTTGGTTCTCGCCAGTCACGGTGACGCAGTTAATGGAGAGGCACCTCTCTGGACGAGATAACAATGCCCACGTTCTTTTTAGCCTGATGGTCTTAGAGCGTTGGGCCGAATCGGCATTGGATCAGACCGGGTAAACTGCTCTGAGTAGGATTAGGGTGTTATCCAGGTGCCGCCGATTTGGCCGTGTCCATCCCAATGAATTTGCGGGTTGTTGCCCCCAGCACCTAATACGAGGTCAATACTAAATGGATTGTCAGTCGAGTCGTTGACTTTGTAGGCAACTGTATCTTTGCCGATTGGCCCTGTGATATTGATGCGGCGTCCCCAGTTGGGGTCTTCGGCATGAAGTCGCTCCGCGACTTTTTGGGTAAAGTCAGTTACATGCATGCCTGAGGATGGATAGCCAGTTTCTTCGGCGATTTCTTGCACAATTGAAAATCTGTTTGGTGGAGGACAGCAACCGGATTGAGACGGAGGAGGAGTTTCCGTCGGGTTGTCTGCCGGCGTACGGAAGTTCTGCGACGCTGACCAGTTGCTCGCTTCCGTGCTGTTGCGTGCCGATACTCGCCAGTACAAAGTTGTGTCGCTAGGAAGAGTCGGTGAGGTCACGGGCGTTGTTCCTGTTGGCGATGCAGTTTGCTCGAATGATGCAATAACGGTAGTCAAGTCTGGGTCGGTGCCAACTCGAAAAAAGATAGTAACCGCTCCAGACGGTCCGTCAACAGTACCGTTTGCAACCGTGAATGTTGGTGCTGTCGACGATACGAGAGTGCTATTGATCGGAAAGATTGGTGTTGGTGTCCCGAGCGTGACTGGTTGTTGCGCTGTCTGAAATGTTTGAACATCAGACCAAGCGCCCTCAACGGATCCCTCTTTCCCGGTGACGATCGCTTGGCTTCGCCAGTGGTATTGCGTATTCCACGCTAGCGGTCCTGTTTGAAGGGTCGTGGTGGTACTTCCAGGCGAAACACTGGCTGAGTCGACGATAGTAGAAAAATTGCGGTCCGTCGAAACCTCGAAGCGGTACGTCGTTGAAAGAGGCGTTCCTGTAATCGAGGCATTCTCAATTGTGAGCTCGGGTTGATTCATGTTGGCGACCGTTCCGGTCAAAGGGGAAATGGCTCTCGGCGGTCCAACAACGATTGGTGTGAAGATTTCAAATGAAGCTGGAACAGAGTATGGCCCAGTATTGGCACCGTCCAATGCGCGAACCCGCCAGTAGTATTGGTGGCCTTTGTCCAGTTGAGTATCCAGAGCATACTGTTCAGTCGGACCACCACTCGGTGGAATCTTTTCAGCCAAGTAAATGATGTTTGCAAAAGAAGCTTCGGAACTCATCTGTAATTCGTACCAGAAAGGACGCTCGCTATTTGACGCAACCTGGTCGAATGTTAAGAGGATTGGTTGGTCCGTACTTCGAATGAGCTGGCCATCCGCTGGTTGCAAGCTTACGGGCGATGAGATGGCAACGCCTTCGATCGGGCCGGCGATCGATGGACTAAGAGGATTTCGACTTTTTTCTGTAGCGCAAGCCGTGGCGAAATACGTGATAGATAGCGTCCAGACAATGTGGCGGAGGCGGGAGAAGTTATATCGCATCATGAGTGGGCGTATGCTGTGCGAGTCTTAATATGTCAGTGTGAAGGTGCGTAAATGAAGAACAGCACCCCTTCTGGCTTATCGGCCGTTCGCACTTTAGGAGATAGGGGGCAGTCGTGGTGGTGGTTCTAAGGACCGAGCTTGGGGTGCGACTAGCCTATTGTTTTCGTGGTTATAGGGGTATCTGGTAGACGCTTTTCGTGTCTGCGATTTCAGATTCTATGCGCTCGGTCGACCAGTCCAGTTCTCGAGCCATGAGTTCTGCGGCCGCAAGGAGCGCTGTATCGTCCGGCTGTCCCGCGGACCCCGCCTCGGTTCGCCTGAGGATGACATCCGATAGATGCACAGCCATTTCTGCTTTGACAGCATGCCTCACTTCAGCACGCGTGATGTCGCAGTGGCTACTGAGCGATTCATTATCTGACGGTGTAGTTTGGATGTTGTCTAAAAGAGTTGTGTGAGTCGTTCCGTAAGTTCTTGCTAAGCGTCCACGGGTAATGTGATCAGGACCGATTAATGTGTTGTTGTGTGTCGCATTTTCAAAGAATACTCTGACGTCATTAAGCGCTCCTCCTATTACAGGTGTGTCGTGAGTTTGGCATGGAGGTGGAGCTATATCGAGTATTGAAAACACGGTATCAATGGCCTGCTGTGCTGTATGACGTGCAGTCGTATAGCGGACACCGAGAAGACTAACTAAGCCTGTTAGGCCATCTTGTCGGTGGTCATGTACAGCGCTCTGCTTCAGTAGTGTGACCCCCGACGAATTATCTTCGTGGCTGGGGAGTAACCCTCTATGAATTAATCGAATATCAGGAAGTTCAGCGTGTAATCCGGGAAATGCGTTGTTGATATCTTTTAGGAATGCTTCGACCTCTGGTTGTGTGACACCGAGCGTGTCAGGGCTCGACTTGAAAGAAGAATGGCTGGTTCCGGCGAGCGTAAATCCACGCCAAGGCGCAAGAAATAACAGCCTGGAATTACTCTGTCCTCCGACGGCATGCTGTTGTGTCATTGGCTTCGCCAGAAGAAGGTTCATGGCTTTCGATAATCCCCGAGGGAACGTTGGCGTTGTGTCGGGGACTAATGCTGTTAGGAGCGAGGGAGCCCATGGCCCTGCGGCGTTCAACACGACCCGTGCATGTATATCAAATTGTTCCCCCTTTAGACGATCACGTACCGTGATCCCGCAGATGCGACCATCTGCTCGAATGGCACCTGTACATTCAACGTAGTTCGCAATAGCCGCTCCTTTTGTCTCGGCTGAAAGTACGAAGGAGAGGTTTACTCGGTCGCTGTTGTGCATTTGGCAGTCAAACCACTTGATGCCACCGGTCACGCCATTTGGGTTGATGAAGGGATTGAGTCGCAGGCATTCGCTCCGCGAGAGAAGTTGACTATGTGGTAAATGGTTTGCTGGATCAAGTCCTTCATTGCGATCAATAGCCAACAGATCGTTGAGTCCGAAGCCGATTCGCATGAACCAGCGATGCCGAGAAAGAGATTGGTAGGTGGGGATGACAAAAGGTATCGGATGAATCAGGTGTGGCGCAATACGGGTCAGAGCACGACGTTCCCGAACAAATTGACGAAGGCCAAAAATATTACCTGATTGCAACATACGGACGCCACCATGCACCGTTTTCGCACTGTTGAATGACGTACCGCTTCCGAAATCGCCACGGTCAATTAGTGCGACAGATAATCCACGGAGTGCAGCATCCCAAGCGGCGGTCGTTCCGTAGATGCCTGCGCCAACAACAACAACGTCGAAATTGGTGTTGGCGAGTCTCCGTAAGTCCCTCTGCACAAGGCATATACTACATCCCGTGCATCATGACGATAGATTAATTACGCAAATCGCAGCCTACTGGAACCATAGTATTCACGATCTTGAAATGACGGAACAGCCTGTCGGGTCGTTGGGGTTTTTTGACGATCTTGATGAGTATCGATTTGACAAACTTCGGTATCTTCCACAGATTGTTGATTTTTCGGGATATCGCGGACAGCAACTTTTGGAGGTTGGTTGCGGAATCGGAACTGACCTACTCCGGTTTGCCAAGGGTGGAGCATGCGTGACTGGGATTGACCTGTCTGTTCAGGCAATTGAACTTGCCCAGGCGAATTTTTCATTACATGAAGCACCCCGGAATCGCTTGCAGGTTCAGAATGGAGAAGCTCTGTCGTTTGAAGATGATACGTTTGATGTTGTGTACGCGCACGGCGTGTTGCAATACACGGCTGATCCACAGCGGATGATCTCTGAGTGTTGTCGTGTGTTGAAGCCTGGCGGGCACGCGATTTTTATGGTTTACAATCGATTTTCATGGCTCCAGGCGCTATCGAAGGTGATGGGCGTCGGGTTGGAACACGCCGATGCTCCGATACTGCGCCTGTTTTCGATTCGTCAGTTTCGTCGTATGTTGAACAGTTTCCCGGAGGCGACCATTGTTCCTGAGCGGTTTCCAGTGCGGTCTCGACTGCACAAAGGATGGAAAGGTTTGCTTTATAACGAAATCTTCGTTAAAGCGTTTACCGTTGTCCCTCATGTAATTGTACGCCCATTGGGCTGGCATTTGATGGCTTTTTGTCGCAAGTAATCTTCGTTACAAAGGACGTTTAACTCCTAACTTGGTAATTGATACACGGCGGAATGTGCGTCGATCGAATGGCAAGACTGTCGCTTGTAAGAAGTGATAGAACGATTTGATGACGAGTGCCAGGCGTGCTGGCATCCGCTGTTCAATCGGATGCAACCCTTCTGCTGTCTTGATGAGACCGACCGTATTTTTCCCTGCTGCGTGCCATTGGGCGACGTAGTCACTTTGTTGCGGAGCGACTGCAAATATCGGCTTAATGGCCGTTCGTCTGGCAACCACACACAGGTATGTTGGTCGGAATGTGCGCAGTTGTACTCGGCCGCGTGCGTCGACGGGGTCCATGACGTCGTACCAGTGTGGCGATGATGTTTCAGTAACAAGGAGTCGCGTAATCGTAAAACCATTATTTTCAGACAGCACGCGATAAAACAATTCTGGAGAAAATTGATAGAAGCCGTGTCCAGCTAGATTGTTCACGT
>CAYFJM010000139.1:0-5751 GCA_964343415.1 uncultured Vicinamibacteraceae bacterium
TGCGCCCACTTGATCGGTTACCAATGTAACGAACGGGATCAATATCTTCATAGGTTGGCCCCGCCGTCACCAACACAATTCGCCCCGTCCAATCCCTACCCTGTCGAAGACATTCTCCGACTGCAGAAACAATTACATCGGATTCTGCGAGTCGACCCTTTCCGATCCAACCGCACGCAAGGTAGCCATCATCCGGATCAATAAAGGAAACACCTCTTCCTGACAAGACGCGACAGTTTGCTTGAACCGCAGCATTTTCATACATATTGGTATTCATCGCTGGTGCAACCAACACAGGGGCTTTCGTCGCCAGAAATAGTGACGACAATAAGTCATCCGCGATTCCATGAGAAAACTTGCCAATCACATTCGCCGTTGCTGGAGCAACAAGCAACACGTCAATCGAAGACGCAAGCGCAATATGGTCGATGTCCGTATTAACACCGGGTTCGTACTGATCCGTCAAAACGCGCCGTCGTGTAATTGCCTCAAACGTCAACGGACCAATAAATTTTTGAGCATTCGTAGTCATTACAACAACGACTTCATGCCCCTGTTGCTGTAACTGACGAACTATTTCCACGGACTTGTAAGCACTAATACCGCCGGTTACACCAAGTGCAATCAATGCCATTCTTTTTCTCTGACTACGCTTCGAACGTCTTTGCTATCTGCGTCGCATATACCCGCATAGCTTTGGATTTTGATCGTTCCGCCATAACAATATTACAGAGGGTAACGACACAACGCTCAATATCATCATTGACAACAATGTAGTCATAATCCTGACTCATGGCGACCTCAGCCTTGGCCGTTACGAGTCGTCGCTCTAATTCATCCGAACTTATCTCAGATTGACTCCGCTGAAATAATCGCTCTTGCAAAGCTGAGTAAGATGGTGGCAGCAAAAATATCGATATGACGTTGGTTGGATGCTGCCGAACCTGTCGAGCACCCTGTACATCGATGACCAACACGACATCCTGGCCTGCCGTCAACTGAGCTTCCGTGTCCGCCGTACTAGTACCGTAGAGGTTCCCAAATACATCCGCCCATTCAATGAATGCGCCTTCTGACACCATTTGGCGAAAACGGGCCTCGTCAACGAAATTGTAATCGATGCCATTTTGCTCGCCGGACCGTGGTAACCGAGAGGTGTACGAACGCGAACGCCTAATGTTAGGTAGCCGTTCAATGAGTTTTTGTACCACAGTCGTCTTGCCTGTGCCAGATGGTGCCGACAAAACCAACAAACGACCACGACCAACCGTCTCCGATGCTACCACCAACGCTCCATTCTTATCTTATTGCTTCCATGAACACATTACTCAACGTTTTGAACCTGCTCCCGAAGTTTTTCCAATTCAGACTTAGCAGAAACAATAAGTTTTGATGTTTCAGAGCCCATTGCCTTCGAACCTATTGTGTTCACTTCTCTGTTCATTTCTTGCAACAAAAAATCTAACTTTCGCCCACATGGCGACTCATCTTCAACCAATTCTCCCCAATGCTTAATATGTGCACCAAGTCGCGTAAGCTCTTCATGAATATCCGCACGCGCCACAAAGCGTACAATTTCTTGAGCGACAGCAGCTTCATCTGTTTCGAGCTGGGCCAATTCACCAACACGTTGACTCAGTCTTTCACGGAAAGCATCGTCACTCTCACTCGCACTATGCTCAATATTCTTCACTAAACCATTCAGGACCGTAATTCTGTCACTCAAATCAGCCCGAAGAAATTCTCCTTCCTTCAAACGCATCTCATTCAACGCCATAACCGCCTCTTCCACATTTCGAATGACTTCCTGTTCAGCATGCGAAATCTCTTCACCCTGGCGAGTAGACTCAGAAATAGTTACAACCTGGGGAAAACGTAGTAAATCGCCGACCGCCCATTTGCCAGTCACGGCATCCACAACATCTCGCCGCTTCGCTGCAGCAACGAGCGCCCGCACCAAGGTGTCGTCCACGTTAACAGAGACTTCCGGACGCGCCTTAAATTCAACACTGATTGTCAGATCTATTCGACCCCGAGCCAATTGCTGCTGAACTAACTCCCGAAGATTATTCTCAAACGCCTGCAGTACTTGTGGGGCACGAATCTGTATATCCAGATAACGATGATTTACACTCCGCGCCGTCACTCCGACGACAACCACGTCAGTCTCATGGGAAACAGAGGCAAATCCCGTCATTGATCTAATCAACGTACCGCCTCCTTGTCCTTTGTAATCCTGGCATCATTGGTACACTTTAAAACAGTCTTATTCTGGATGACATCCAACTTCACAGGTCACTCTGCCCTGTTTCAGTAGACCCAAATAGCTGCATTGCATAAAGCCTTGCATATTGACTGTTCGGGTTGGCGAGTAACTCATCATGCCGTCCAATTTCACATACGCGTCCCTCATCAAGCACGATGATTGCGTCGGCACGACGTACTGTCGATAAGCGATGAGCAATAACAAAGGATGTTCGGTTAAGTAGGAGCTTAGTCAATGCATCCTGAACAAGAAGTTCAGACTCCGCATCCAGCGACGATGTTGCTTCGTCAAGAATCAAAATTGGAGAATCCTTGAGTAGCGCACGGGCAATGGCGATCCGTTGCCGCTGACCTCCAGAGAGTCGTTGCCCGCGTTCTCCAATCATTGTGTCGTATCCAGATGACAGTCGAACAATGAATTCATGGGCATGAGCCGCTCTCGCAGCGGTTTCAATCCTACCTCGATCTGAATTTGGCAACGCATAAGCAATATTGTTCGCTATCGTGTCATCGAATAGAACAGTGTCTTGTGTCACAATCCCGATCTGCGCGCGTAGGGAGGACAACGTCACATCACGAATATCGACACCGTCGACTAATATTTCGCCTCCACTCACATCATAAAATCTGGGTACCAAGTTGACCAAGGTTGTCTTACCGGCTCCGCTCAATCCGACAATCGCGACTACCTGACCTGCCCGGACCTCAAACGAAAGATCCCGCAAAACTACATCCGCAGGCGAATCAGCATAAGAAAAACCAACGTTCTGGAAAACAATGTCATTTCGAAGCGGTAACATTGGTTTCGCCTGTGACCGGTCATGGACCTCGCTATGTGTGTCCAGCATTTCAAACACTCGCTCGGATGCCGCGATCGCCTGTTGAATATTGGCGTTTACTCGACTTAATTTCTTTACGGGGCCATACATCATCAATAGCGCCCCTACAAAGGCAGTGAAATCGCCGGCAGTCATATCGCCCGTGCCAATTCGACTCATGCCGTACCACAAGACAGCCGCAACCGCGAGTGCACCTAGCCACTCCATTAAAGGCGGCAGCACCGACAAAGTACTTGTCACTTTCATCGTGATGCGATAGAGCCTGTCCGAAGCTCTAATAAAACGATCATGCTCAAATCGTTCTGCAGAAAATGCTTTCACAATACGATGCCCACTAAACGCTTCAGCTGTAATATGCGACAAGTGCTCCATTTCCTCTTGAGTGCGCCGAGTGGTCCGCCGCACACGTCGCCCAAGCCGAATCAACGGATAAACTACCAACGGGGCACAAACAATAGAGACTAAGGCGAGGCGCGGATCGATAAAAACCAGTAACCCTGCCAGGACAATCACCGTAATTGATTCCCGAAGAAGATCACCTAGAGTCTCGGACACCACCTGCTGAATCCGGGTAATGTCATTCATCATCCTCGACATTAGGGCACCGGTCGTTTGCTGAGAAAAGAAACCCGCAGATTGGCCGAGAATATGACCAAATAGTCCATCCCTAAGG
Organism: uncultured Vicinamibacteraceae bacterium; assembly: GCA_964343415.1. Lineage (GTDB taxonomy): Bacteria > Acidobacteriota > Vicinamibacteria > Vicinamibacterales > UBA8438 > DTWD01. The sequence continues at coordinate 3,778 of CAYFJM010000139.1, forward strand.
TCGCGAACCAGGCGTTGACCAACATCGGTCATCAAATAAGTCGAAAAATACGCCCCGAGTCCCTTCGCAAGACTAAAACCAACTATCGCAGTAACAACCGTTATGAACTGAGACCGATCAGGAATTACAGCCAACAATAAATCATCAAAAATAGGCTTAAACAGGTAGACCAACCCACCGGAAGCTGCGGCATAGACCATCATTGCCCCTACGGCAATGCTGAACCGTGTGCGATGAGGTAATGCGTAACCTGAGAGGCGAAGTATGGGGTTCACCCCTTACCTCCCGATTGAATAGTACGTAAATCCTTCGGACCTTATGTGTTCGACATCAAACACGTTTCGGCCATCGAAGATCACAGCGTGTCGCATTAGCGAACGCATCCGCGCAAAATCAGGCTCTCTAAATTCATTCCATTCCGTCAACACGGCGAGCCCATCAGCCCCTTTCACCGCATCATAACTATGCGGTGCGTAAACAATCTTATCCCCAAAAATCCGCCGCGCGGTTGCTTCAGCTTCAGGATCATAAGCTTGCACTTTCGCACCTTTACTTAAGAGCGTTTCGATTATCACTACAGCTGGAGCCTCACGCATATCATCAGTACGTGGCTTAAATGACAAGCCCCAAATCCCGATTGTCTTGCCACTAAATGAATGAAAGTGCCGTTGCATCTTCTCAACAAGACGTAATTTTTGGCTCTCATTGACAGATTCGACGGATTCAAGGATTCGGCTACGATACCCTTCGTCTCTAGAAAATTTAATCAAAGCCTTCACATCTTTAGGAAAACAGCTTCCCCCATAGCCAATCCCTGGGAAAAGAAATGACGGACCGATGCGACGATCTGAGGCCATCGCCCGTCTGACCTTATCAACGTCAGCGCCGAACAATTCACACACGTTAGCAATCTCATTCATAAACGAGACACGCGTCGCCAACATAGCATTAGACGCATACTTGCAAAGCTCGGCACTTGCACAATCCATCAACTGAATCGGAGCACCGGTTCGAGTAAAGGGGGCATACAGTGCCTGCATCAGTTCTGCCGATCGAGGATCCTCAGCCCCAATCACTACACGGTCAGGTCTCATGAAATCATCGATGGCTGCCCCCTGCTTCAAAAATTCAGGATTACTCACAACGCTAAACGGATGTGTCGTTTCACGACGAATCACTTCACGTAATCGTGCTGATGTACCAACAGGAACAGTACTCTTGGTAACTATCACCTTGTACCCGTTCATCGCGTGAGCTAAGTCCTTCGCAACAGCAATAACGTATTTCAAGTCCGCTGAACCGTCTTCGCCTTCAGGTGTCCCTACAGCGATAAAAATCACCTGCGCATCTTTGACTGATCTATTCAATGAGGTCGAAAACCGGAGCCTTTGCTCCTCTTGATTCCGAACAACCAATTCAGTTAACCCCGGCTCATAAATGGGAATCTTCCCCCGTTTCAGGCCACGAATCTTCTTAGCATCGTTATCTATGCACACTACGTCGTTGCCATTTTCGGCAAGACAAGCACCCACCACCAATCCGACATAGCCGGTTCCAACAACCGCAAGCTTCATCTCAGCAAATTCCTAGTTCGTGAGCTCAAAAATCCGTAAGGCTAACACGCATGGTACCATCGCGGCGAACGTGCGTGTATTGATTGACTATCGGCCGGCGCTACGTAACAGAACAGGAGTCGGTGAATTCGTCCATAATTTAGTCACAGCCCTCACTGAGACTAGTCCAAAGGGACACAACCAGTCTGAACTACTTGAAATAACGGCATTTAGCTCTTCGTGGAAAGATCGACTTCAACACAACGACGACCTACCAAAAAATATTCAAACAATTGATCGAAAGATACCGGTCAATCTACTGAATTTTGCCTGGCACCGCGCCAACTGGCCTCCGGTTGAATTATTGGCAGGAGACGGTTTCGATGTCGTTCACTCTCCTCACCCATTGTTACTCCCGACT
>CAYFJM010000140.1:0-5746 GCA_964343415.1 uncultured Vicinamibacteraceae bacterium
CAGGAGGATGCGTTTTGTCCTACCGGTGATAGCGGCGGTGCGCCTGTTCGTTTTCAGATTTTGAACCGTGATGACCAGCCACCTCGGGATTTGCTCTCAGCCTATGAGAGATTTCTCAGAGGGAGTCAAATTCATATTGCCGGGATCGAGTTTATTGTGGATAGGAATGGCGACGTATGGACATATGATGTCAATACGAACACAAATTACAACAGTGACGCGGAAGCGAGGGTTGGTCGTTTTGGAATGGGGGCGCTGGCGGAGTGTCTTGGCGCCGAACTCAAGGCGCTTCTGTCAACAGCAGCAACAGCTTAGCGATCGAAGATAAGCGGTGTAAACTCAACGGGAAACGACTAACACCCGCGTCGAGTGAGGGCGGAGAATAAAGACGATGTTAATAACACGAATTGTTTGTAGTGCGCTTGTGGTGGTCATAGTTTGCGTACCGGCGTTTGGTCAGGAGAGTAGCGCAGTACCCGAACTGTCTGGTGTGTGGGATGGTGGACCACGGGCGCGACCCGTGAATGGTCCCAATATGCCATGGACATCAGAAAATTTTCCTGTTCTAAATGAGCGCGGACTGGCATTCCAGGAAGTGTTTGACGAGGCGATTTCTCCGAAATACGACTGTGTGCCATCCACACCACCTGCGCTTGTTTATGACCCGTACATGATGGAAGTGGTGCAATGGCCAGACCGCGTTTTGTTTCGCTACGAGAAAGATGACCAATTGAGAACCGTGTGGTTGGATGGCCGAGAACCGACGCCTCAGGACTACAGCCTGCAAGGTGTTTCTGTCGGGCACTACGAGGGGAATGCACTTCATGTCACTACGACTCATTTCACGTTCGATGTCACCGGTTTTGACGATTACAACGGAATTCCGTCATCGCAACTTAAGAAAGTGACTGAACGCTATTGGCGTGAAGGGGACCAACTTAAGTTAACGCTAACTGTTGAGGATGAAATGTTTTTACGGGAACCAGCGTCGTTTACGACGCAGTGGGATCCAGGTGCTGAGGGGTATAAGTTGCAGTCGTATGCTTGTGATCCTGAAGAGGCGCGGCGCCCAATCAAGTTTCTCATACCAAAGTATCAGTAATTTAGCGTTATGCGGAAGGAGGATAGTTTTGTGAAGGCTTGGTTAGTAGTAGCAGGAATATTCGGGGTTGTGATTGCGGCGGTCGTGGGTGTTCCCGTAGGGGCCCATCATGCAAGTGCGCCATTCTATGACAGTGCAAAGAGTGTTGAAGCGAACGGCGTTGTAACCAGATTCGTGTTTCGTAATCCACATTCATTTCTTTATGTTGATGCGGAAGATGACAATGGAGAGATGATTGCCTGGGAAATCGAAATGGGGGCGGCGGTCATGATGAGTCGACGCGGGTGGACGCCTGACACAATTAAAGTTGGCGACAGAATTAAGGTTGTTGGACAGCCGTCGAGGGCCCCTGGCACGTATGGGATGTGCTGCGCTGAGTTGACACAGCCCGATGGCGACCCGATTCGCCCAGCGAACTAATTAAGGTTTCTGGTTTGCCGCTGGGCGCGGGTCGGCTTGGCCAGGGTACCAAAATTGCGAATGGCAATTTTCGCATGCCAGGTCGAGTTCTGTGCCTGCAAGCAAAAGCGCATCGATATCTTGGCTGTCGATCGCGTCGATTAGCGTTACGCTTGTTGTCTGCAGCCTCTCGGCGGCGGCTATCCACGCCGACCAGTTTTCGGTCAGCAGTTGCTGAATGGCCTCCGGGTGTAAATCGATTCCAGGTAGTTCCGAACGAGAATCTGGCCCAGCAATCCGTCGGTCTGGTAGTGCAAGCAGGTTGGTTGCTTCGGCGAGTGTGAGGGCATGGTGTCGGAGTCGATTCCAATCCTCTTGTGTTTCTGGTCGAATTTCTACGATGCCGTCGGCCGTGGCTTCTGTAACAACCGCATCCCAAATAGCGTCAGCCGGGGGGTCAATCATGACCCGCATCAGTTCTTCTACAGTAGCCGTTGCCTGATACGGTGTGGGACGAACGTCCCCGCAGGCGGCACCGCCAAGTGCTGTGAGTAGGCCGAGTGCCAAAAAGGTGCTCCCCGAAGACCTCGCTCGGGACTTCTTGACAACTGCACAGAACCCATTTGAATTCCGGTGTGGGTATCTAATTTTTTTCTTCCTGAACTCTCGCGCCAGCAAGGATTCCTGTCATGCCGATGTTGCCTTCGTGACAAGCGTACTCAAAGAGCGTGTCGTTACTTCTTGAAAGTGGTGCCATAGCGGTCCACGGAGTGGTCCAGGTTGTCGGGTCTGTGAGTGTGATTTCGTAATGTAGTGTATCCGGTCCAGCGAGCGTGAAGCGTTCTATGAGGTGGAGGTTATCGGCGGAACCTCGATAGCTAGCTTTGGCTGAATAGTTCGTCGTTTCGACAACGAGGGTGTCTCCGTCCCAATGACCACGGGAATCACCGTGCCATTGACGAATATTGTCATGTGCATGCGGGGACGCACCTTGTTCGTCGATCGGAATGATACGGGCATCGTGAATCATCTCTCCTAGCATTACTAAGTGCGTGGGTGTCTGAAATATTTGGTAGTAACTGTTGTAGCCGGCTCCCAGCCCGCCGACTCGAGGAATGCCATATGTGATGCATCGGACTTGTCGACTTAGATCTTCAGGGCCATCGGCGGGGTGGTCCCGGCGGTACGCCGCGGCCGCTGCCTGCCGAACCTCGGCATCTGCGGTGAGAGGAGGAAGTTTTCCATTTGGGGGGTCGCTAATGAGTGATGTTCTGTTTTCAAACTCTCGATCAACCATCCAGACGGAACTGTAGTTTCCTGTGCCGCCATCGCGAGAAACATTCCTTTCAACATCAGCAAGTACTGCAGTAAAGACTCCATCGCCAAAGGCGGCATCGTCCGCCCCACCAAACAGTCGTTGAGCTGTATCGCGAAGCTCGGCGACTTCTTCATCGGTAAATGTTGACTTGTCACCCAGTGAGTCAGGGCGTTCCAATGGAGTAGCCGCGTTATTTGCCCAGACCCCTTGGAGGTCAACGTGACCGTCCGCTGTGCGGGGTGGTGTCCAGTTCGGCGTTTGTGCCACGGAAGGCAGTGTCGTGAGCACGACCATTAGGGCTAGCAGTAAAAATGTTCGCATGGGGCCTCCTGTTATTGCACATTATGGATCGACGACCGGATCCTTGGTGAATCTCTGCACTAGAATCAATGCTTACATTTAGCCGACGGAGTTCGTTAGATGAAAAAACAGCGATTTTTGATTACAGGCGGAAGCCAAGGAATTGGGGAAGCACTTGTTGAATTGGCCTGTGGCGAGGGTCACGACGTTGTATTTACTGGCCGCAATCAGGAGTTGATTGACAAAGTGCAGTCAAACACAGCTGCTCACGGAGTGCGGGCGGACGTATCGGATGGAGACGACAATCAACGGACGGTCGATACCTGTCTTGAAGTGATGGGCGGTATTGATGTGTTGATCAATAACGCCGGCTTTGGCTATCTCGGGGAACTCGGTCAGATCGAGATGTCGAAGATGAAGACGCTATTTGATACAAATGTGTTTGGGCTGGTCGATCTGGGTAACCGCGTGGCTCCGTTGCTGAAAATCCAGCAAAGTGGGGCGATTATTAATATCGCATCGACATCGGGTACGAAGGGTGCCAAAGGCCAAACAGTTTACGCTGGAAGCAAATGGGCCGTGCGTGGTATCACGCAGTGCTGGCAAGCCGAACTTCGACCACACGGTATTCGTGTGACGAGTATTTGTCCGTCCGAGGTGCAGACGGATTGGATGGGCAAGACCGGTCGGAATAATCCAAACAAGCTATATGCTTCCGATATTGCCGAAACGATTATGGCGGCCTTGAAGATGCCCTCACGTGCGTTGTGGGTCGAGCTGGCAATCTTTGCGAACAACCCGTGGAAAGACGACTAATAGGTGCCAGGTAAGCGAGAGTCCAGAACCATTTCCTCGGTTAATTGGCTGCCGAATCCAGGTGCTGTTGGTACCACGCAATGTCCGTCACTGAACGGCGGGGTCATCGCGTCCAGGATCGGGGACCCGGCGGGAAAGCTTTCGGCCATGGTGCAAGTGGAGGCCGTTATAGCAACCGGGAGTCCCCAAACACTACCCCCGCGATGTGGAATTAATTCCAGGCCGGCGCCTTCGACGAGGTCTCGTATTCGTTTAGCGGCTGTTAAACCACCACACCAGGTAATGTCAGGTTGGAGGATTTCGGCCGCCTGGTTCTGGACGAGTACGTTAAATCCGTGTTCAGCGTATTCGTGTTCCCCACATGCGACACGGGTCCATGCTGGTCCTTGACCACCGATACGCTGGACTAATTCGGCATAGCCGAACACATTGTCTGGTGACAGAAGTTCCTCCATAAAATACAGGTTGGCCGGACGAACCTGTTCAGCGAAGCGGACAGCCCATTCAACCGTACCGTTTCTTGACACACAGTCGGTCATCAGATTGCCGTCTGGGCCTAGCTCATCGCGCGCTGCTAGAATGCTATTGACGACTCGTTGTTGGTCTGCTGGACTTGTGTGAGGGCCTACGCGAGCGGACAGTTTGAAGTTTCGAATTCCTCGGACTTTTCCCTCCGTAATGTTTCCGCCGGTTTGGTAGAGCGGTAATCGGTCTTGTGGCATTCCGCCGATCAGTTGTGTGACCGGGCGTCCTGCATGTTTTCCGACAATATCCCAGACGGCATTGTCGACGGCGCTTAAGGCCATTGTGAATAATCCGCGGCGACCATAGAGCACCCCTGATGTGTACATCTGGTCCCATAGTTGATCAGGGTTGAGAGCATTTGTACCTATCAATAGATGTTTCAGATGGCCGTCGATGATTTCCCGTGCCGCAGTTCCACCGGCACCCATTCCAAATCCAGTGATTCCCTGGTCTGTCTTAATGATCGCTATGATGGCCGATGGAAGTTGTTCGAATGGTCCTCCGTAACTCCACCGACGGGGGTCATTGTCTCCGTTGAACGTGGGCGGGTCTAATAACCCATCGGATCGTTGGTTGATATAGATCGGATATGCGTTGACCTCTTGAATTTCAACACGGTCGGTTTGTGTCGCGAGGCTTCGTGTCGTTCCGACGGTTGCAGCCATCGCTGCGAATCCACCGATTCCTTTCAGGAACCGGCGCCGAGTAAAATCATTAAGACATGCGCAAGGTCGATCAGCCATTGGGCCAGTCTACACCTGTCCTGATGGTTTCGCTAAAGCGACGAAGTGTGATGATGTACCGAGGAGTACATATGCATAAAAAATTACAGGCCCTATTGACAGTTGGGATCCTTTGCTTGCTGCCGCTTCAGTTACTTGCTCAGTCCTCCGAACCGTTGTCTACTCCATGGGGCGATCCTGATCTCGGTGGGGTATGGGATTACTGGACCTTCACCCCCTTAGAACGTCCGGACGAATTTGGTGAACGAGGGCAACTCACTGACGAAGAGGCGGCCACGGTTGCCCAAGAGGCAAATGCCGAGGCTTTGGCGCGTGATCTGGCGGCGCCTCCTGGTGATCCGGGAGCTTATAGCCAGGCCGTCTGGACCGATCGCGCTCGTGCGACTGCATTGACGCAGGCATCGCTTATCGTGGATCCCCCAAATGGCAAGATTCCAGCGTTGACGCCTGAGGCGTTGGCGAGAGAGAAAGTTCGACTTGATGGAGACGGTCAACCGGTACGGATCCGTGTCGGTGGGTTTGGTACTGCCGGTCCGGAAGAAC
>CAYFJM010000141.1:0-5706 GCA_964343415.1 uncultured Vicinamibacteraceae bacterium
AGCAACCCATCGATACCAGACGTTCCGGCTGAGTAGGAACTTATCGCAGCACCGATACCGGTGACCTTCGTCCCGTTCCGCTGCTTACTACGAGCCTGCATACCGGCCCAGTCAAAATCTTCACGAGCCTTATCAATCGCTTCTTTCGGAAACGCACTCGACACGTTCCCTTGCACTCCCTGACGTGGCCGACCAAACAATGCCTGCCCCTCAGGTGCGTTCAGACGAATGATTTCAAGTCGGTCAACACCAAGCTGTTTCGCCGCCTTATCAATAATCGGCGCAAACATTGCGACAGCCTGGACACCACCAGGCGCACGCTGCGCTGCACGAGGCGGCGTATTGGTATACACCGTCAAACCGCGCAATCGCATATGTTCTGGCTGATACATGAGAGACGCCTGATCAGCAGCCGACATAAAGTCACCTGAACGGGCATACGGACCACCGTCTTGAACGTGCAGCAAATCAATCGCCACGATGGTTCCGTCGCTCTTAAACCCAAACTTCGCTCGAGCTTGAATCCCAGGACGCGCCCCACCAAAGTAGTTTTCTTCCTGGCGGGTCACCCGAAGTTGGACTGGCTTTCCAGCTTTTTGGGAAAGCAGTGCTGGGATACGAGCCTCTATCGAAGCGGAAATCTTGCTGCCGAACCCACCGCCACAATACTCACCGACCAGCACGAGATCTTCTGGGTCTACGCCAATCCAACGCGCCATGCCACCTTCGGTCCGCGCGGTACTTTGCGTGGAACAGTGCATGTAACATTTTCCGTTTTGCCAGTAAGCCATCGCTGTTCGTGTTTCAAGCGGTTGGTGTGAGAGGGACGCTGAAAAGACTGACTCATCCAACACTAGGTCTGCTTCAGCAAAACCAGCCTCGACATCGCCAACCTGCCACTCATCGGTCACTTCACCACCGAGCGGCATCACACCATTTTCAAATTCGTTCCAATCGACGTTATCCCACTTAATCGTCTGGAGATCTCGTCCAGCCATCGTGTTCCCATCTAAACGAGCATTGGGACCACCCGGCCGAAGGCTATCCATCGGATCGAGTGCAAACGGCAGGGGCTCAAAATCGATTTGAACTGCCTCGATCGCCTCTGCAGCCGTTTCTTCATCAACAGCCGCGATGGCCAGAATCGGGTCGCCTTCATAAAGCGGCTCATTCGTCAGCCCGGCCCTTTGCGGTGCTTCTGTCTCAGGCAGGTCATCAGCCGTCAGGATGGCCTCGACGCCAGGCATAGCCATCGCAGCGCTAGTATCAATCCGTCGCACACGCGCGTGCGGCATAGGACTGAGAAGCAGCTTCGCAAATAACATGCCCTCTGCGCGAAAGTCCTCGGCATATTTGGAACGGCCGGTAACCTTCGCGATCATGTCTGGCGTTGTGTAGTCCTTACCGACCAGCTTAAAACGATCGTCGGCACCAATCTTGTATTCAGCCATGGTCAGCTCCTCACCCCGTTACGCGTGTATTCCATCGCCCGCTCAGCAACATTGAGGATCCGATTGTAATCAGCGCACCGACAAATATTGCCAGAAAGATGTTCCGCCGCCTCTTTGCGGGTAGCGTTCGGGTTGTCATTGGACAATTCCACCATGTTCATGACAAACCCGGACATACAAAACGCACACTGGAAACCTTGGAGATCAACAACGGCCTGCTGGACTGGATGAAGCGTACCATCAGCACTCTCCAACCCTTCGATCGTCATTACCTCACGCCCACGAACCTGATGAGTCAAGGTTGAGCAGGAATAATGGGCCACACCATCAATAAGGACTGTGCACGCACCACACTCGGCGCGGTCACACCCAATTTTTGTCCCGGTAAGACCAAGCTTATACCGGAGCGTACTCGCTAACGTCTCCTGGGGAATCACATCAACACGGCGCTGCTGACCATTCACGGTCAGCGTGACCAGCCGTTCAACTGCCCCAGGAGCCTGAGCCAACGCAACGCCATGCCCATTGCGAAGGACGTAATTCGACGCTGATACCGCTGCGCCGCTGGCGATCACTCCTTTGATAAAGCTACGCCGTGAAACTCCCTGTTCTTCCGTCTGCAACTGTGTATCCTGCACGTCTCCCATGAGACGACCTCCTCGTTGCGCGGCCCGTGCGCCGGAACCGATACCAATCTTTAAATTGAGGGCTTAAAAAGCTCTCTTCGAAAGCAGAAGTGTAGCACCTGATTTCTTGGAAGCCAACCCCCAAAAGAATACAAATACTTTCTTTGCAAATAAACTTCTAATTCATTCTATCGAAATAATTTATCAGCTCAGTTCAAAGACCTCCAATAATGAGACGAGTCTCATTTTCGACGAGGCTTCAAATATCCTCCATTGCACCGCAATCTAATGCAGGGAAATACAGTCGCAATAAACACCAACTCCTTAGCCGCTTGAAACCTTAAACATCAAAACGGACTCTGAACCCTGCGCTGGCCTTTAGCGGCCAGCTGCAACAAAACCATGCGCCCTACCAAACCAGTAACTGACAAGATAATCCAGTCCATTGGTTTCAAAGGGCGCGTCTTCATGACGGTTCCCGCCAATCCTGTACGGGTTATGCACCAGAAAACTCCACGTCCGCCCTCTTTGATCAATCGGGCGAACTCGCCCGTCGTCGAAAAAACCCGATGGTTCCGAATTAAACACAAACCCGAATCGATCCATATAACCCTCAATAGTGCTTGCGTTCCACTTCATATCAAGAGGAAAGTTTCTGAGAGTGCCAATTGCATCATCAATACCATCAGACTCTCCTGTCCAATGTTGATACAAAAATGTCGCAAACGGATTAGCCTCGACATCGATCCCAGGGTAGGTGTCCCCATGAAACCAACGGCGAGCAGCTTCGAGATAGTGAGTTCTAATCTCCACATCCTGTTCGAGCTCAAGCAGGGGATACAGCGCTAGCGCGATAAGCACATCGTCAGAGTGATTCACTTCAAGCGGTGGCTCATCCTCTCGGGCCTGTTCACCGATACGAGCGTATCCCTGGTCAATCAGTCGTTGATATTCTTCGTCGTATCGTGAAAGGCCTGTCAGCGCATGCGCTACTTTCAATATTTGCAGCAGCAACAGCGCATTCATTGGCTCGCTATTTACAACGTAATCGCGCTCGTAGTGTCCCCACGTGGTCGGCTGGCCATCAAACCCAACGATCATGTGCCCATTACGAACAATTGCATCCGCAACCGCACCAACAGCGCGTCCAACTCGAAGTCGTTCTTCGGCATCAGCAAGATGCTCGCTGTACACATAGAGCCCAAACACAAACGCATCCACCTGATCCGAACTGACGTTACCTCGCCATCGATAACGAGAGTCTGATGTTTCCCGCCACACACCGTCATCAAACCACCTTGCGTCCGCCGGTATGGAGGCTCGAGCGAGTAACCCTGGCTGGCCAGTAACCTCCGCCAAATGCACCAACGCAGACGCTGCCGCGGTGGCGCTCTCTCTGGCTTGCTCTTCTCCTGTCGAAAGAAACCGCCACGTTTGCATAGCACTGTAAATGCCCGTCATATAAGTCGTATCCGACATGTTGAATGTAATGAAAGGATGCTCGACAGATGGCAACCGGCGACGTACGCGCACCTGGCCACTCTCTAAAAACCTTTCTGCCAGATCCACCTCAAGTAGATGTGCTTTACCAGCGAGAGAAAGAGAATCGCTGGCGGCAACAGTGAGCGTGGATGCTACGACTAAAACCCCACCAAGAACAATTACTGGCCAGTACAAAAAAGGACAATGCCTTAACAATCGAAAGCAGAAAGAGGAAAGTTTCATCATAGGACCGAAACCCAACAATCATTCGTTAGCGAGAGGTTCAAACCCACACTACCTCTATCCGTGAAACACCAAACCATGGATCGCCTCGCACAGCGCCAATCTTAAGCGCGACGGGTGGTCTTCCTCAACGTCGCTACGAGAAAGATGCGATGATGTCCCTCGCCATGACATTTAGTTTATCGCGTCGATTTGGCACTCGATATGAGCGGGGCGTCCTTGCGTCTGCGGGGTTGGTAATTTTCGCAGTCGTCATCACGATTACTGATGCAAGCCGGCGAATCCGTCAGCCGGTCACCATGACCGACGGTCCAATCATTTATTACATACATGAACCCGAACAACTTGAAACCGACAAGGAACTGGCAACCTGGGCATTTGATCACTGGGCGCAAGCATCCGACGGTCGTATTCGGTTTGAGAGTACGGAGGACCGACAACTTGCATCAATAGAAGTGGCGTGGACTGGTAGCTCCGTACCTGGGCGTTACGGAGAAATGCGACCAAGCTTTGTTAACGGAAAGCGCGTTGCCGCTATCGCTGTGCATCCCGACATTGCAGCTCTCGGCCCAAAATTTACCGCGCGAAGTAAGCAGGACCCTCTGTTGCACGATGTACTCGTGTATCTCACGTGCCTTCATGAAATTGGCCACGCTCTCGGATTACCTCACACCGAAGACAGCGCAGACATCATGTACGCCTTCCGGCAACGAGGCCACATCCCTAGTTTTTTCGAGGGCTATCGTGACCGGCTACACCAGCGCACGGACATACGGTCTCTCCCAGCTATTTCTGAAGCTGACGCGATCCGACTTCGTAATATCCATTGAGTGGGTCCAGCGTCTAATTTTTTGACAAAAAATAAAATTTATCCAACAAACGGGTAGATCTGTTAAAGAAAGGCTATGCGAGGAATGAATTCGTACGTATAATTAAAACGAACGTTCGAATTAAAAGAAGGGGTTTCCATGGCCAGTGATACAAAGCGACGAATTCTCGATGCCGCTGAATCGTTGATGGGTGACAAGGGTTTCACTTCGACATCCATGCGCGACATAACAACAGCCGCGAAAGTAAACCTCGCTTCCATCAACTATCACTTCGGTTCAAAGGAGGCGCTTCTAGCGTCCGTTCTTGAACGACGGCTACAACCAATCAACGAAAAGCGTTTGGAGCTTTTGGATGCACTCGAACTAGAAAACAGTGACGCCGGAATCCGTCACCAAGATATTGTCCGAGCCTTTGTCTCACCGCCATTCCAACAGCAACAGCAGTGGGGTGGAAACAGCGAAACGTTTCTACGCTTACTAGGTCGGCTCCACTCAGAAACAAATGAGGAGTTCAGGCAGGTCTTTATGTCTGAATATGAACTCGTCTTTCAGCGATTCGCGGTTGCGTTACAGCGGGCCTTGCCACATCTCACAAATACTAATCTCCCATGGCGCATGCTGTTCATGGTCGGTTCGATGGCATTAACCATGTCGTGGGGTCAATCAATGATGCTCCGGAAAGACAACTCCTCCACCCCAAGCGATGTCCTCAATGAACTCATCGAGTTTACTTGTGCCGGTCTTGCCGCTCCTGTAGTTACGGTCGTTTCAAACCCACAACACCTGCAGGAACAGGAGGTCCTGTGAACCTCACGCAAAGAGCTACTTCAATTGCGCTCCTCTTCGGATTCTTCGGTTGTGCATCAGCGCCTCCGATTAAAACGCCCGACTTAGCTATGAACGTGCCGGACGAATGGTCCGGTGGCACGCCTGCGTCAGGGGTCATCGCTCCGAACTGGTGGACGGATTTCGGCGACGATGCGCTGTCTGCCACGATAGAAACCGCGGTCGAACAAAACTATGATCTACAAGCCGCCGCCGCACGCCTGGAACTCGCCGTTGCAGATGCACGCT
>CAYFJM010000142.1:0-5686 GCA_964343415.1 uncultured Vicinamibacteraceae bacterium
CCGGCGTTGGGCTGAGCACTATCGGCGCAACAATTCATCCCTATCCGACCCAGGCAGATGCACTTCGTAAGGCTGCCCACCAGATGCGAAAAGCTCGCTTCTCTACACGTCAGAAAGCTTTGTTACAAAGATTTTTCGCATGGCGACGGTAACCGCACATTTGATACTAGGTCAGCAGAAGAAGCGATGGGAATCTTTAGGTCTTCAAGATGAACAATTTTTGAGGCTTCAAAGTGAATCTCAACATCCTGCCATTCGGCTGACGTACCAACGCGCGTGCGCGCTCCATCACTAATCCCAATAGAGACCACGACTTCCTCTTTCGTCAGTTCCATCATGATCAGGTCCCACTCTTCGTTACATCGTCTCCATGGATATTCCGTAATGCGATCCCGAACTAGACGCATGAGCTGCGGAAGACAATCAGCCCTAACAAACAACTCGATCGTGCTAACAGGAGACGAAGTGCCTTTAAGCAGCATCGCGATGTCCCCAACCACTTGAAAGGGAATTTTCTCTTTAGCGAGTACACCACACACCCAGCGAAGCGTACCCATTAGAGTTTCTGGTGTGACTGACATCAGTCGAGCGGAGGCGTGGGAGGTTCTCTATGATCTCGTCATAGATCGAAGCGCCTCTATGATCTCGTCATGGTCAGGAAATCGTTCTTCCTCATGCTTTGAAAAGATCATCTTTCCATCAGCAATAACGTCAAAAATACCGTTCGTTCCTTCAATTAATTCAGATTCGACACCAAGTTCACTCTTAATCGAAGCCGCCAAACTGGAGGCTTTCGGTAGGTACTTTCAACGAGTGCAGTATGTGATAGATAACATCATAAGAACTCCTACAGCTGATCCTATCCCAGCGAGGGTTCAATGGCGCTTTGAAAAAGCCTAATAGCCCGCAACCTGTCCATCTTTGCGAGGGTCGGTACCACCATGAAGCATACCCGTCTCCAGATTAATCATTATGGCTTGATACCCGCCCATGCCACCACCACCCTGCCGTTCCACATGGTGTCCAAGACGCCGTAATTCCTCCACGACATTGTCCGACACACCAGGTTCCACAGCGAGTGTACCGCCAGGATGAGGACTTGGACTATGCCGCACGCGTGCCGCGTCTCCCGCTTCCTGCAGATTCATACCAAAGTCAATAATGTTCGACAACACCTGCCAATGACCTTGTGGTTGCATTGGTCCACCCATTACTCCAAATGGCATAAAAGGCTTGTCGTCCTTCGTGACAAAACCAGGCATATTGGTATGCAATGAACGCTTGTGAGGTTCCAACGAATTTAGATGCCCTTGTTCGAGCGTAAATCCAGAACCACGGTTCTGCAGGGCAAACCCGAGGTCACCGGGCACCACTTTTGAGCCAAATGGACCAAAAATACTCTCAATGAGGGAAATCGCATTGCGGTCTTTATCAACAACGGTGAGATACACCGTCTCACTATGCTCAAAAGGTTTTCCTGGGGTCACCGTTGTTGCGGCACGCGTCGGATCGATCAACGCACGCCGAGATGAAGCATAAGGTTTTGAGATAAGCGCCGACGTCGGAAGAACGTTCGCATCGGCATCAGCGACATAAGTGTTCCGATCCGCCCATACTAGTTTCTTCGCCTCAGCAAATAGATGGATAGCCTCGGCACTGTTGTGACCTAAACTCGCCACATCGTAATCCTCAAGGATATTCAAAATCATTAATGCAAGAATGCCTGAACTATTGGGAGGAATTTCCCAAATTTCGTACCCACGATAGGTCGTACTAACCGGATCAACCCAGACAGAATCGTGATCCTCAAAATCACGCATTGTGAAATACCCACCATTGGACTCACTAAATGCCACAATCTTTCTAGCGATGTCTCCGCGGTAAAACGCATCTCGACCACCTCGCGAAATCGCTTCGTAAGTTTGCGCAAGACCGATATTGGTAAACACGTCGCCGACATTAGGCGGCCGGCCATTCGGTAAATAGGTTTTAGCTGAATCAGGCCACTCGGCAAGAGTTCGCTGAGAACTCGCCCACTGCCCCTGAATAATCTCACTCACTGGAAAACCATTGCGGGCATATGTAATGGCCGGAGCAAGTACATCAGCAAAGGTCATCGTCCCAAACCGGTTTAGGAGTTCGTCCCACCCATCCACCGCACCCGGCACCGTCCACGTCAACGGGCCAGTTCCAGGCATCCGTTCGATGCCCTGGCGAACCAGCACCTCCCGACTAATTTCGTAAGGAGCACGACCTGTCGCATTAAGACCATATATTTGCTCGCTCTCGGCATCCCAGCCAACAGCAAATAAATCACCGCCCACACCGTTCATATGGGGTTCCATAAGCCCAAGAACAGCATTTACCGCGACTGCCGCATCAACAGCATTTCCTCCGGCTTTCAAGATATCCAGGCCCACCTGAGTGGCCAACGGATGGCTAGCAGCAACCATGCCGTGAGGAGCTATAACTTCAGAGCGACTACCGTGGATACTCCGTGCTGGCCGGCTATATCCGTGCCCTAAAGCCTGCTCAGTCTGAGCCAATCCAACCTGGTAATTAGCAATGCTGATGAAACCCACCGCACTCACAACGGTCAAAGGAATGAGTCGCCTTAACTGTGCATACCTGACGAATCTGGACACGCCACGAAAACTTAGATTCCAACAATTTTCTAATAAACGATATAGCACGGAAAACCTCCTCGGCTTTACCGATTTGATGACAACTATTACTTATACAACCACCATTCTAGCGAGTAGATACCCTAGACGATAGAGATGAAAATATCTCAACAAATTTTGTTGTCACAGCAGAAAACACTTACGCAAACAACAGATTTCAGAAAACAACGCGAGAACGAAACTTTCAGCGGAACTACCCGGTACCCACCCGTCTATGTGGACACACGCGAAGTCAGTAAATTGAGAGGGAGTTGCCGGCGATCTGTCTCAACTATTTCATTACTGAAATAGTAAAGTGCTTGAACAAATGCGTTGGACCGACTGGCCATGAAACTGTACGAACGGTCAGGTCTTCCGCTGCTGCTGCACCGTCCTGGTTAACTGTGGAGCATGTCGGTATCACTCTTCTATGATCGAAGCCGAAATATCAATATCGATACACCCATCCACGCTATTGGCCGCCGGGCAACCACTCGGATGCCGCGCGACCGCTCGTTCAGCTGCCTCCCGTTTCCCTTTTGGAATCTTGAGTTCGTAACGAACTCGTATACGGGTAATACGAAGTATGTTGTCTATGGCTTCGATATCTCCTTCAACTTGGGCCATTATTTTGTCGCTCGGAGCAGGGATTTCACGCACCTCCAGTGCGCGTGCGAGGGTGCCAAGCAGTCAACCACCCACCGCGCCAATCATGTAGTCCAGAGTAGCTGGAATATCCTCGTCCGGCTCAACGCCGTAGAATTTCTTGATTCCACCATGAACACCAAATCGGATCGGATGCTCAAATCCTTCAAGGCGCATTTCTCGAATAGGACCCTTGATGCGGTCTATCCGCATCCGGCTGGTATGCACAATCTCTGACACAGGCCGCTCCTTTGACAATCTATGCAGTGCGTTTGAGTCACACGATGCTACAATCGAAACCTATGCAGCAGTCAAGCTACGTCCCGACAATTATTGGTGTCCTACTTGTCAGTATGGTTAGCGTCGCCGGGTGCGGCGGCGACTCTCCACCACGATCAAGTAGTAGTACCGAAACCCAGGATAACGGCCCGTCCTTTCAGACCGAAGAAGGCCCAGAAGGCGTGCGCAATTACACACGTGTTGATGCTACGGTGGCGTGCGCCGGCGCAACACCTCCGGAAGCGATGGCAGAGCTTCGAAACCGAGGTTTTACAACCGTTATCAACTTTCGTACAGGTGGGGAGCGAGGGGCAACCGTTGACGCTGGCCAGCGAGCAGCAGAAGAAGCCGGATTGAAATACATCCATATTCCCTTCAGAGAAGCAACTGCTGAGGTTGCCGAATCTTTTCTTGAAGCCGTAGCCGATCCGACGAATCAACCAGTCTATATCCACTGTGGTTCAGCAAACCGCGTGGGTGCGATGTGGCTAATAAAACGTGTAAAACAAGATGGCTATGCGGTCGATGATGCACTTGCTGAAGCTGAAGCGATCGGTTTGAGTAGCGCGGCGTTGCGAGAATTCGCACTGGATTACGTTAGTACTGGCGACTAGCCTCCTAACCCATGGCACACGGTGCCTGATAACAAACGCGCGGACGATCATCTCCTTGGTGACATGGATGCCGAAACCTTTCGGCAGAATGGCTACGCGCTCGTCAATTGGATCGCAGAGTACCTCGCCACATCAGACCATTATCCTGTGCTTTCCCAAAGCAAGCCTGGCGAAATACGTGCCGCGTTGCCAAAAGATCCGCCGGTAAAGGGCACGTCATTTGAGAACATCTTTAAGGACTTCGACGACATTCTCCTTCCGGGTATCACCCATTGGAACCACCCCGGTTTTTTTGGTTATTTTGCAATTTCAGCAAGCGCGCCAGGTGTTTTGGCAGAGTTTTTATCGGCTGCTTTAAATGTGCAAGCCATGCTCTGGCGCACATCACCATCAGCTACGGAACTGGAAGAGGTCACTCTGAGTTGGCTTCGTCAACTTCTTGGCCTGCCGGACTGCTATGAAGCTGTTATCTATGACACTGCATCCATTGCCAGTCTGCACGCGCTCACCGCAGCGCGCCACCGCGCGATACCGGACGTCGGAACACGAGGACTGGCCGGACGTAGAGAGTTAGGAATGTTACGTATTTATGCTTCTGAACAAGCGCACTCCTCGATCGACAAAGTCGCCATGACTCTTGGGTTGGGGCACAACGCGATCAGAAAGATTCCGGTCGATGCTGAATTTAAGCTTCGACCAGACGTACTACAAAAAACAATCGAAGCAGACATCGCCAAGGGTGAAATACCTATCGCGGTTGTTGCAACCGTTGGCACAACGTCAACAACCAGTGTTGATCCCGTGGGCGCTATCTCATCAATATGCGCCGAAAAAAGAATTTGGCTCCACGTTGACGCGGCCTATGCAGGATCAGCAGCATTGGTACCAGACACTCACAATATTCTCGACGGTTGCAGCCAAGCCGATTCACTCGTCGTTAATCCACACAAATGGCTCTTCACACCGTTTGACCTCAGTGCTTTTTACTGTCGGCATATGGACATCGTACGTTCGGCTTTTAGTCTGACCCCAGACTATTTGCAAACGCCAGAAGCCGGAAAAGTTAAAAACTTAATGGATACGGGCGTTCAACTGGGACGACGGTTTCGCGCCCTCAAACTCTGGGCGGTTATTCGCTATTTTGGATCAGATGGTCTTCGTGACCGACTCGCCGATCATATGAGACTCGCCAAGCTGTTTGCCAAATGGGTTGACGAAAGTGAAGACTTTGAGCGTACAGCGCCCGTTCCACTCAGTGTCGTGTGTTTCCGCGCTAGAGGTAATTCAGAAGATGAGGCCGATACAGACCTCTTAAACGAACAGCTTCTTGAACGCATCAATACCAATGGAGAAGTGTTTCTCTCGCATACCCGACTGAACGGGCGTTTTACATTGAGGCTTGCTATCGGCCATATCCGGACCACTGACAAGCATGTTCGGGGAGCGTGGGAACTGCTCGTGAAACATCGTAAAGTGATCGTCGGC
>CAYFJM010000143.1:0-5674 GCA_964343415.1 uncultured Vicinamibacteraceae bacterium
ACAAAATATTTTGATATTCCTGAGTTTTAGCCAAGCCAGGACTTCACGAACTGCATCGTCGGCATTTGGTGACTCTGATCGTCCGACGATACCGATACTCCTGACTTTTTCCACGAGTCTGTTATCCGGGTCAGGCATCGGTGTTTACCTTATTGTTGTGCCGTAGGTGCACGAAAAACTCTCGATTCCCTTCGGCGCCAAGGATTGGCGAGGTTGTCGTCGACACATGCTCCAATCCTAGCGTATTGGCAACGGCAATGACTTCTTCAACAACACGAGCATGGATGTTGACGTCTCGTACGATACCGCCTTTTCCGACTTCATTCCGGCCAGCTTCGAACTGCGGTTTCACAAGTGCTGCAATATCGTTGTTTGTCGTGAGTAGTGGAGGCAGAACAGGAAGTATTAGCTTCAGAGAAATAAAAGAGACGTCGATGGTAACGCATGAGAAAGCGCGGTGGTCTGCAGGAAAGTCGTCCGGAGTTAGATGACGTGCGTTGGTACTTTCCATCACTGTAACTCGACCGTCACTGCGAAGTTTCCAATCGAGTTGGCCACGACCGACGTCTACCGCCACCACGTGGCTAGCATGGCGACGAAGTAGTACATCGGTGAACCCGCCTGTTGAGGCACCGATGTCGAGTGCTATCCGATCACGTACATTAATTTTGAATTGGTCGAGCGCGTGAGTCAGTTTCAGGCCACCTCTACCAACGAATGGATGATCACGTTCTGCCACACTGACATGGGCTGTTCTGTCTACTTGAAGGCCAGTCTTTGTCGCAATTGAATTATTTACACTCACCCGACCTGCCAGAATTAGGGCTTGGGCGCGAGAACGTGTCTTTGCAAGACCACGTTCCACGACCATTACATCAAGTCGAAGCCGTTTCGTTGTTTCCATTAGCGTTCAGCAATTTAGATTCTCGAAGCCTTCTGTCATTTTGAGCGATCTAGCACCCAGTTGGCGATGTCACTTAAACGGCCTCCTAGTGGTATGCCATCTAGGGCTTGTTGGGCAGCGATTACCGCGTTAGTGGCTCGGTGTCGCGATTCCTGCATGCCGTACATGCTCGGGTACGTTACCTTTCCGGCGGCCGCGTCTTTGCCGACGGTTTTGCCAAGAGCATCTGGAGCACCTTCGACATCAAGTATGTCGTCAACAATTTGAAATGCTAAGCCAAGATGAGTTGCATAGGTTTCGATAGCTTTGATCGTTGTGTTGTTCGCGTTAGCCATTATCGCACCAGCGATTGCTGCGGCTTTGATAAGAGCGCCGGTCTTCTTTGCGTGCATGGCGTGGAGCATTTCAGCGTTGCTTCTATCCAGAGGTTGGCCTGTTAATTCAAGGTCGAGTACTTGCCCGCCAACCATACCGCCGGCACCAGATTCGACAGCTACTCTGTGGAGAACTCTGAGGGTACGGCTTTCGTCGTTGGTCGTGGCACCCTCTGCGGGTTGGGCTAAGAGGTTGAAGGCTTCTGTCAATAGGGCATCTCCTGCGAGGATTGCCATTCCCTCACCATAGACGACATGGGCTGTCGGACGGCCTCGTCTAAGTTTGTCGTCGTCCATTGCCGGTAGATCGTCGTGGACTAGTGAGTAGGTATGGATCATTTCAATGGCGCACGCTGCGCGCAGAGAACTGTCGAGAATGGTTTCCATTTGGGAGACCGCTTGGGATGTAGCGAGCGTCAAAATAGGACGAAAGCGTTTGCCACCCGCAAAAACACTGTACCTCATGATTTCTGAAATCAAATGTGGGCATTGCGGTGGTGTCGGAAGCAGACGTTCAAGTTCGCAGTCGACCGCTTGGCGTAACTTTTTAAAGTAGCTGTCTAGCGAAGTTTGTTCGTTAATTGCAGACGAGGCTTGATCTTTGCTGAGTGACACGTCGAATTCGTTATTTTGTAGTTGTCGTATGGTTGGTCGACGGGTCCGAGATACTGTCTGGGGCTGGACGAGTTTCTCCTCGCTCGGTCAGGATTTCTACGCGCCGTTCCGCTTCTTCGAGACGAGTGTGGCAGTAACGAGACAATTCGATGCCGCGTTCAAAATTTTCTAACGATTGTTCAAGGGTCAATTGGCCGTCTTCGAGGGTTTTTACAATGGTTTCAAGTTCGGCCAGTGCTGATTCAAAATCCTTGATCTTAGTGTCCATTGTGTTGCTCCGGCATGGCTTCAGTGACATTACAACTCAGTTCGCCATCATGCAGCTTGACGCGAACCGTATCGCCAACTTTAACTTCATTAGATTTTCGGACAATCCTTGTACGAGTGTCATCCCAACATACAGAGAATCCCCGTGCGAGTACCCCGAGCGGACTCAATGATTCCAATTGTGCAATTGCACGTTCAATTTGCCGTCTATTTGCGATTTCTACTGTGGAGATGGCACGTGAAAGTCCTTGGTCTAGAGCTTCGAGTCGGACTCTAATTTGTGGAAGCTGTTGGCCTAGATCGAGTGCTTCAAGGCGAAGGGCACGTGCGTGTAGTTGTTGGCGAAGAGATGAGACAGTATTACGTGTTTTTATGGTTAATCGGTATGAAGTTTCATCGACACGGCGTGCCGTAAGGGCTAGTCGTGTGCTGTAAGCCATTAGCCCTGGTCGGCTTTTGGCGACATTAAGTGTCGTATGTAGTTGTTCAAAGCTTCTTTGTGTTGCGGTTTTCAGGCGGTCGCTGACATGCGTGATGCGTTCTGTAAACTCAGTGTATTTTGCTACGACGATTTCGGCGGCGGCTGAAGGTGTTGGCGCACGGTGGTCTGCAACAAAATCGCTGATTGTGAAGTCGGTTTCGTGCCCGATTGCAGAGATAATTGGTATTGGTGCTTCAGCTATTGTTCGTGCCAAGGCTTCATCGTTAAAGGCCCATAAATCCTCGACTGATCCACCACCCCGAGTCAGAATCACGACATCAATGGCTGAAATAGAAACGAGCGCCTTGAGAGCCTTGCTGATTTGTTGTGATGCGCCCTCTCCTTGAACGCGTGTTGGGCTGATTACGATGTGTGACGAAGGGAACCGTCTTGCTAGCACGGTCATAACATCTCGAATAGCTGCACCATCGGTCGATGTGACGATGCCTATCTTATTTGGTAGAACTGGAAGATTCTTTTTACGAGCCTTGTCACAGAGTCCTTCTTCTTCAAGGCGTCGGCGCAGTTGATCGAATGCAAGTTGGCGAGTTCCTACGCCGTGCGGTTGAATGTGTTCCGCAACTACTTGGTAATCGCCTTTGACTTCGTAGACACTTATCCTTCCTCGCACGATGACTTTGACGCCATCTTCTGGAGTGAAGGGGAGGGTTCTTACCGATCTGTTGAACATTACACCCCGAATTTGAGAGTTGCCGTCCTTGAGAGTGAAGTAAAAATGCCCTGAAGCCTTCCAGCGGCGACAGTCTGAGAGTTCTCCTTCGACCCATATGAAAGGGTAGGTCGATTCGAGTTGGCTTCGGATTTGTGTGGTCAGTTCGGTGACGGTAAAAACCTCTCGGCGCAGTGTTGCAGGGGTGGGAGAGATTGGTGAGTCGAGCGGCAACAGATCATTGCTCACGGCACGCTCGCAAGTGAATTGATGTCGGCGGTAGAGAGATTGAGTCGTTGGATCTTGGTAGCCTGGTTGTTCTTGCAATCGGCGGTGATAACGACTGCGTTCAGACGTGGGGGTCCGGTCGCCGGTTCAAATCGTGCCGGTAGTCCATCAAGAAAACGTTTGATTACCGGGCGGGCATCAACGCCAATGATTGAGTCGTGTGGCCCAGTCATTCCTACGTCCGTAATGTAGGCGGTGCCTTTTGGGAGGATGCGCTCGTCGGCTGTTTGCACGTGTGTGTGTGTGCCGACAACTGCTGTAACGTTTCCATCGAGATGCCAGCCCATTGCTTGTTTCTCTGAGGTGGCTTCCGCATGCATGTCGACGAGAATGACATCAGGTTTGGCATCGAGCTGTAGTTGGGCTAGTTCATTGCGTACGACTGTGAAGGGATTGTCGAGTGGGTTCATGAATACTCTTCCCATCACATTCACGATGCCGACGCGAATACCTGACTTTGTCTGGGTAATGACCCTTCCTCGTCCAGGTACATCAGAAGGGTAGTTGGCTGGACGAAGGAGCCGAGGTTCATCTTTTATGTATGTTAGTGCCTCTTTCTTGTCCCAAACATGATTTCCGGTCGTCATGACCTGGACCCCGCTTGCGAACAGATTTTCTGCCACGTCCCTCGTAATTCCATTTCCGCCGGCGGCGTTCTCAACATTTGCGACTACGAGGTCCACATCATGCAATTTGGTAAGGACTGGTAGGGCTTGTCTGGTAATTTCTCTTCCTGATTTACCGAAGATATCCCCAATAAAGAGTAATTTAATCGAGCTGGCCATCTGCCTAAGATCATGCCACAGTTAGGTCTTGGCGTAGTGAAAATAGAATAATAATGAATATCTTAGTGTTTATGTATAAGATAATATAACTTTCATATTAGTATATAATTTGGTTAATATTTGTATTGAGATATGCTACTCAAAAATATTTTGGAAGATTTTTTGTCAGCCGATTTTGTTCCCCAAAAACAGGCCGACCTTGATGCAAGGGAGATAGTGCCGATTGTGGATGAAGAAGGCGGTGTTTCTTTGTACATTTCCGGGCAACCCGTGTATTACATTTTTGATGGTGAGTGGTTTGAAGCCGTTGCTATGGAGCGAGAGAAAAACTCTGGTTGTGACACAGACCACTCTGTTCGCGTATTCTAATAGTCCATGAGTGAAGAGGAAGTGAGCAGCATAGTTGATACACAGACAGGTAGCGATGCAGTCGATGTGGAAGCCGAAGCCACGTCGGATGCTGACCGTGAACCACCTGCTTCTATCGAGAGTCGTTTCTTGTACGTTGACGTGGCAGCACAGCGTGCCAAGCAGTTGAGAAGGGGAGCATTGCCGCGCCTTGATGGGTTTGCTCCAAACCCTGAAACGGGTGTTCGGCCGCCGCTGAATAGTAAGCTTGAGCGGATTGCCATGCGCGAAGTGGATGGTCAGAAAATTCATTACGAATTGCCTGAACAGACGTCAGCGAGCGAGGAAACATCATAATGCTTGACGCTACTGTCATGGCTGGTGCCGCCATACAGACCCTAACGGGATTACTCGTGTCTACAGGGTTTTTATTGACCCTGTTTGTTGGTTTTGTTGTGATTGCTGGCTTCTCAAAATTTCGTAAGGTAAGTCGGACTTCGCTTGTGCATCGGAATCTGGTGGACCGGATGGATGGTCAGGAGGGAAGTCTCGAATATTTGTCTCCAGATGCACCACGTGGCGGAGCAGACCAACTACGAACCCCCGAGCTTCTCGAGCAATCCGGCGGTAGCAATCAGTAGCCCTTTCGCGGCCCACACGAACCGTTTGTATCGCAGTATCCAGAAGGGTTACTTGTTTTTTTACTTCTTCAATACCCAAAATTCTTTAGGTTCTTAATAGTGGTCGATTGTCGTGCCACGGGGTTCCTTGTTCGTAAATATACGCAAGGTTCAGCAGGGCTTCTTCATTGAAAGCTCGTCCGATTAATTGCAATCCGATGGGAAGTCTCTTGTCAGTTAATCCCGCAGGGATACTGAGTGCCGGGAGGCCGGTGAGATTGGCACTAACTGTAAAGATGTCTCCCAGATACATCGTTAGAGG
>CAYFJM010000144.1:0-5654 GCA_964343415.1 uncultured Vicinamibacteraceae bacterium
CACTTCGGTGGTTCCTTGATGGAAACGCACACGCGTACCGTACTTGAGTTCACGCGCACCATCTAAAAGTGTCACCTGACAATCGACGCGCGTCGTCGGTAGCATTGATCCTGGCGTAGTTAATGCATCGCCACGGCGTAGTTCCTCAACCTCTATCCCTCCAAGATTTAAAGCAACACGCTGACCAGCAAGTGAAACTTCCGTCGACTCACCATGAACCTGCAATCCACGCACCCGTACAGAGCGCTCACTAGGCAACAATACTAAGTCCGTGTCGTGGCATATCCGGCCCGACACCTGCGTGCCGGTAACGATGGTTCCAAATCCTTTTAATGTGAAGGCTCGATCTATCGGAAGCCGGGGAAAACCATCAACCGGACGACCTATTACTCCGTGTGAGACATCACGCAATTCCGACTGCAATCGCGGGAGGCCTTCACCCGTGCGAGATGAAACTGCCACAATCGGTGCATCTTCAAGAAACGTACCTGCGACGAGATCGTTTATCTCGAGGCGAACCAGGTCAACAATATCCTCGTCAACAAGGTCTGATTTTGTAATCGCGATAATTCCCGAAGCAACGCCAAGCAATCGGCAAATATCAAGGTGCTCTATTGTCTGCGGCATAATTGACGTATCCGCCGCAATCACAAGCAACACAGCATCTATCCCAGATGCCCCAGCAAGCATATTACGCACGAACCGCTCATGCCCGGGAACATCTACAAATGCAAGGTCAGTCTGACCATCCTGATATCGAGCGAACCCTAAATCGATAGTGATTCCACGATTCCGTTCTTCCATCAATCGGTCTGGATCAACACCAGTAAGCGCCTTAACTAAAGCGCTCTTTCCATGATCGATATGACCCGCAGTACCAACAACAATGTGTTTCATCGCACTGAAGATCTCCCCACTTCCAGCGCACGAGGAACTAACGACGCCTCTTCCGCGTCCGAGAACTCTCCGCTCTACTACTACGATGCTTTCTATTTATTTGTCTTTTACGGACACCACGACCATCAGGCGATTTGCGAACTGACCTGAGCACGTCGACCAAACCTAGTTCTAATTGACGGTGAGCCTTGTCAACCCGGACGAGCTGAACATTTACAACATCGCCCAATCGAAAAACTTTCCCATAATTTTCTCCTTTAAGAAGGTATTCCGTGTCGACAAACCGGTAGTAATCATCAGCCATACTTGAGATATGAACGAGCCCCTCCACGAATTGTTCAGTCAGTTCAATAAACAAGCCAAATGCCGTAACACCGGTAATATGACCCGTAAACTCGTCACCGACTTTATCCTCCATAAACTGCACTTTTTTCCACTGGATCAGTTCTCGTTCGGCTTCCTCTGCCCTCCGCTCGCGTTCTGACGTACATTGAGCCGCATCCGGTAATGTTTCGGACAGTGTACGCCGCTGACGATCTGTCAATTTAGACTGCCTGCCAGCTCTCAACGCCCGATGCACGATCAAATCTGGATAACGTCTAATCGGTGATGTGAAATGAGCATAAAATTTCGCCGCGAGTCCAAAATGCCCTCTATTGACCTGGTCATATCGCGCCTGTTGCATCGCCCTCAACATAAGCGAGGTGATGGGTTTCTGCTCGGGCCGGCCATCTACGCGCTTAAGTAGTCGTTGAAAATGACCCGGCGTGACTGACGCTGTACCAACTGCAAGGTTATATCCGAGAGACGTAACAAATCTTTCAAATTCCTCAACCTTGAGAGGATCTGGCGATTCGTGCACTCGATATAGTGTCGGAATATCCTGCTCGTTCAATTCACGGGCAACGGTTTCATTCGCGACCAGCATGAATTCCTCTATAAGCCGGTGGGAGAGTGTCCGCTCCTCAGGAACAATCGCCAAAACATCACCCGCTTCATTGAATTCAAACCGGGCAGCGGGCAAGTCAAAGTCGATCGAACCCCGTCGTGCGCGCCGTCCCTGCAAAACCAGAAATAACTCCTCCATCGTTCCAAACATAGACACCAAATCAGCATATTTCTTTCGCACCGCTGATTTGTTCTGAGTCAATATGGCATCAACGTCAGAATAGGTCATTCGCTCATTACTACAAATTATCCCGTCATGTATCTCATACCGTTTCACTTCACCTGCAGCATCAATCTCCATAAGGCAGGACTGAACAAGACGGTCCACTTTTGGCTTTAAACTGCACAACCCGGTCGACAGTTCTGGCGGAAACATATGAACTGCCCGATCCGGAAAATACACAGACGTTGACCGGAGATACGCCGCACGATCCAATGCGCTCCCTTCAACGACATAATGAGACACATCTGCAATATGCACGCCCAACCAAAAGTTTCCATTGTCACAGCGGCTTAGTGTTATGGCATCGTCGAAATCTCTCGCGCTCGCCCCATCTATTGTTACCGTTAAAAGATCCCTAAAGTCTGTTCGCCCACGTAGATCACTTCGCCGCACCTTAACGCCAAGCCTAGCGGCCTCATCAATTGCTTCTTCGTCGTGAGCATCCGGAATGCCGTATTTCTTCAAGATGAGCTGTGTATCAACGCCTTCATCTTCTATTTTTCCTAATACCCTAATTACACGCCCCACTGGACTCCGTGTCTGCGTTGGAAAAGTTGTAATCTCGACCTCAACCATGTCGCCAGCGACCGCGATACCAGCATCACCCTTCGCAATATGCACGTCCATCAAGAAACGGCGATCGAACGGCATGACATAGCCAAAACCGGTGGCATTTGGTTCGTATCGACCTACAAGCGCTCTCGACCCTCGATCTAACACTCGAACAATCCGCCCCTCCGCTCGAGAGCGGTCTCGCCGCTCAATGCGAGCCACAACACGATCGCCGTGCATTGCCTGGTTGAGATTTGAGCCAGATATATACAGGTCTTTCTTGCGATCGTTGCTTGAATCCTCAGATTTAACGAATCCAAAACCTTTCGGATGAACGTGCACTCGGCCCGTCACCAAATCCATACGTTCAGGCAACCCATATCGTCGCCCACGAATCTTTATTAATTCTCCGCGTTCAACCAGTTTTGCGAGCCTTCTACGAAGTGTCGTTCTCTGAGAACCAGGAAGCTTCAGTTCCTTAAGAATCTCGTGGACTGTCGCAGGGTGACCGATTTTGGCCTCGATTGCGGCAAGCAGTTCGTCAGCTGTCAACATAACCGGCTACACTGGCTTTATATAAGTCGATATGATCACGGTTAGACGATCAGTGCAATCTGAAGATCACCGACATTGGTCTCACTAGGCCCAATCTTCAATAGGTCACCCAGACTATCAAAAAAAGCATATGAGTTATTAGCAGCGAGATAATGTTCTGGACGTTCAAGGCCTGCGTCAGCCGAACGATTTGGAGTAGTAGTATCGATAATCGCTCCAGCTGCATCAGTTGGCCCATCAATCCCATCGGTACCAACGCTCGCAACAATCGCTAATGGAAATCGACGGAAGAGCGAAAAGGCGCCAGCAAGTGCAAACTCTTGGTTTCGGCCACCTCGACCAGAGCCATTAACCTTAACAGTCGTTTCTCCCGTTGACAAAACACATAGAGGACGTGGCTGCTCATGAGAAAGTCGCGCAAGTGACTTAATGTACTCGTCACCCGAAACACGCGCCTCACCGGTTATTGGCTCGGTAATCGTCAAGACATGGAAACCTAAGCGACGGGCTTCATCAGCTGCGGCCTCCATCGCATTCAATCGACTTCCAATCACGAAATACTCTGGTCTATTGCTCATCCAAGAGTTTGATTTTAGGGTTTCCTCAAATTCTCCGTTGGCGCCACGTTCAAGAATCGACACCGCGGCCTCTGGGAACAAACTCTTAGAACCACAAGCAAGTAAATAGCCAAGCGCGTCAGCATATGTGGTCGGGTCTACAACAGTTGGCCCTGAGCCGATCACCGATGGATCATCCGGGACTGGATCAACCACGTCAGAGATAGCTAGCGTGATGCAGCGGCCACCAGCCGCCCTGACGAGACGACCACCTTTAATCGACGATAGGTGTTTCCTAACACAATTCAAGCCATCAATAGAAATCCCACTCTCAAGCAACACCTGTGTCACACGCACCTTGTCATCTAAAGTTATCCCCTTAACTGGAGACGCCAATCCCGCCGAGGCTCCACCGGACAGTAAAGTGACCAACAACCTACCGTCTGCAACGTCGTTCGCTAGTTGCAATGCACGTAAACCTGCGTCTACGCTACCTTCCGTCGGAATCGGATGACCGACATTAAACCATTCCATACCGCCGTCCCCACGACCTTGCCCAGGTGACGCGATCAAACCTCTAACAGGATTTCTTGTCATCCGGACAAATGCCGAGGCCATCGAAGCACTTGCTTTGCCTGCTGCGATAACACTCAACTCCGTATCGTCGGACACACTCGACAAAACACCATCGGCAAGAGCTCGTTTAACGAGCGTCTCAGGTGCGGCACCGGCGATACCACTTCTGAGTATGGCGAGAACGTGCTGGCGAAGTATTTGGAGAGTCAGTGTGCTAGATCTAAAAAAAAAGGAACCTTCAATGAATCCGCATTGGTTTGGACCTTGACGATAACCGGGTCACACCATCAATCTTGCACAACAGCTTCGTAACTACCTGATGACCGCTTTCTTGATCGCACAACGCATCAACCTGCAGCATCAACCTGCCAAGCGCGCAGACTACATCAGTGATCACTTTCTCCGAATAGTGCTCACGCTGCTGCTCAAGACATTGCCAATGCTGATACAACTGCTGACGGTAAAAATTTACTCTTTGCTGCTTCGCATCTCTGCGTAAGCGGTGAATAGTTTCCCTAGTTTGCACCGCTGTCAGCCTCTGAGAAGTAGAACACCTGTTTCCAGTCTAGCGACGTGACTCATCTAGTGTCAATTCTTAATCCGCGTCGCCTCAGACATATGGAGGTCGCTACTGCCGAAATAGGAACTAGGGATTTCTTTCGTCTAGAAGTGACCGGAGCAAATCATTCACAAGTTTCGGGTTCGCCTTTCCTTTTGTCTCACGCATCACCTGTCCCACAAGAAAACCAAGAGTGCCTTCCTTACCAGCTCGGTACTTCGCAACGGCTTCTGAATTCGCATCAATCACCCGCTTTGAAATAACCTCAAGTTCACGGGCGTCGGCGATTTGAGACAAGCCTTCTTCCCGAACAATATCGCCCGGTGCTCTTCCAGTATCAGCTGTTTTGTCAAATACACCCTTCGCGACCGACCCACTGATGGCCCCATCGTCCACCATGCGAATAAGTTCCGCCAAAGCCTTGACTGGCACAGTCTCCCACACTGGTATCCCGACTACCTTCGCCCTCCGAACCGCCGAACCGATTATCCAATTGGCTGATGCTTTCGGGTTCCCAGACTCTCTGGCCGTCGCTTCGTAATACGTCGCCAATTCGTACTCTGCAGCCAGATAGCAGGCATCTTGCCTCGGCAAGCTATAGGTTCCAATGAAACGCTCTGCGCGCGCTTCCGGAAGTTCTGGCAACGACTGCTTCACTTTCTCACAATACGATGACGAAACCATCAGTGGCGAAAGATCCGGTTCTGGAAAATAGCGATAATCATGAGCCTCTTCTTTACTACGCATCGAGACCGTTCGACCACCAGCCACATCCCACAATCGAGTT
>CAYFJM010000145.1:0-5623 GCA_964343415.1 uncultured Vicinamibacteraceae bacterium
AGAGTCGTAAATAACAAAATCCCGGGACAAGCCAATGCGTGGTCCCTCGCGACGGAGCAGGCGTGCGCAAAATGCATGGAACGTCGAAACCCAAAGCCGCGGCGACTCAGATTCGAGTAATTGTTCAACGCGGCCCCGCATTTCTTCTGCCGCTTTGTTCGTAAATGTGACGGCGAGTACTTGGTCTGGTTCGGCGTGCCCATCACCGATTAGATAGGCTAGGCGGTAGCAAATAACCCGTGTTTTTCCTGAGCCAGCGCCCGCCAAGATCAACAGTGGGCCGTCACGATGCAAAACGGCTTCACGTTGTTCGGGATTCAGTTGTTCCAGAAACGACATTTACTCGACAGTAACGCTTTTCGCTAGATTTCTGGGCTGGTCCACATCACAACCTCGTAGGACAGCAATGTGGTACGCCAACAACTGGAGTGGCACGACCATCGGGATAGGCGTTAGCAGCGGGTGAGTGGAGGGCACTGGAATTAGGTAGTCCGTGTCTCGGTCAAGAAACGCCTCAAAGGCGTCGCTTGGCGCGTCACTGAGTACAATGATCGATGCGCCTCGCGTCTTTGCTTCTTGCAAGTTTCCTCGCATTTTGTCGAAGACTTTATCTTGCGGGACGATTGCTACGACCGGCAGGTTTTCGTCAATCAAGGCAATTGGCCCGTGTTTCATTTCACCGGCTGGGTAGCCTTCAGCGTGAATGTAAGAGATTTCCTTGAGTTTGAGCGCGCCTTCTAGCGCAACGGGATAATTGATTCCACGACCGAGATACAGAAAATTGGAACTCCGATAGAATCGTTTTGCAATTCTTTCGATAAGGTGGTCTTGCTTAAGCACTTGCTCGACGAGACCAGGAAGATGCGTCAAGGCGTTAATGTGTTCACGTGTCTCGTCGACACCAAGTTCGTTGCGAACTCTTCCAAGGTGCAACGCCAATAAGTTCAAAGCAAGAAGTTGGGAAGTAAATGCTTTAGTTGAAGCCACGCCAATTTCTGGTCCGGCGTGGGTGTAGATAATCCCATCGGCATCGCGGGTGGCCATACTTCCGACGACATTACAAATGGCAATGCTCTTGGCATTTTTTGTCTTGGCTTCACGTAGCGCAGCAAGAGTGTCGGCCGTTTCTCCAGACTGAGTAATAACCACGGCCAACGTATTGTCATTGCCAATCGGATCGCGGTAGCGGTATTCCGAACCGTAGTCGACCTCTACTTGGATGCGCGCCAGTTGCTCAATAAGAAATTTTCCAACAAGTGCAGCGTGCCACGATGTACCGCAGGCAAGAATAACAACCTTTTCTACACTTTGTAATTCTTGGTCGTCCAGCTCGAGTTCACCCAAAAAGATCCGGCCATGCTCTTCGTAGACGCGCCCAAGAACCGTTTCTTGTAACGCCCATGGCTGTTCGAAGATCTCTTTTCTCATGAAGTGCTTGTAGCCAGACTTTTCTGCCATCACGGGGTCCCACTGAATTCGCTGTGGTGATACGGAAACGTTTTGGCCACCATAGTCAGTGAATTCAATGCCGGTGCGTGTCAGGACGGCCATTTCCTCATCACCAAGAAAAACGACGTTTCGGGTGTGGCTTAGAATGGCGGGCACGTCTGATGCGACGAAAAATTCGTCATCACCTAATCCGATGACAATCGGAGGTCCGTTTCGAACAGCAACAATCTTTCCAGGATCATCGGCGTGCACGAGCACGATTCCAAAAAGACCTCGCAGTTTGTTCAGTGATCTGCGCACAGCATTTTCGAGGCCGTCATTTTTGAACTCACCTTCGACAAGATGTGCGATAACTTCGGTGTCAGTTTCGGTTTGGAAGGTATGTCCTGCAGCCTGTAATTCGTGTTTGAGTTCAAGATAGTTTTCGATAATGCCGTTGTGCACGACGACGATTTTTCCGGTGCAGTCGCGATGTGGATGAGCGTTTTCCTCAGTTGGACGCCCATGCGTTGCCCACCGGGTGTGGCCGACCCCATACTCGCCGGCGACAGGATTTGTTGCGATGACTTGTTCGAGGCGCTTGAGTTTTCCAGCGCTTCGCCTAATCTCAACATAGCCGTTTTTAACGAGGGCAATCCCCGCGGAATCATAGCCGCGATATTCCAGCCTTTTGAGGCCGTCAATCAGAACTGGAACAATAGGTTTGGGCCCGAGATAGCCAATGATGCCGCACATGCCTTTAATTATGTAAGGGACTAGTCCTCTGGCGCTAGGAAATGACGGAAAGGGCCACAGGCATGAGAAATGTCACTCGGAGTGTTTTCTGATTTTTGTGGCTCGTGCTTCTTTGATAACTTGTCTTCCACGGGCAAGGGCAAGTGCATTTGCAGGCACATTTTCAGTGATACAGGAGCCGGCACCTATGTATGCACCATGACCAATGGTAACCGGAGCAACTAATTCTGTGCCGCTTCCAACGAAAACCTCAGGTTCAATCGTCGTTTGGTGTTTGTTCACGCCGTCGTAATTGCAAGTAATCGTCCCCGCACCAATGTTGCTGTTATTACCAACAACCGCATCCCCAACATAGCTTAAATGGTTGGCTTTTGCGCCTGTTCCAAGGGTAGTTTTCTTGAGTTCAACAAAATTTCCAACCCGCGCACCCTCGCCAATTGTTGAGCCAGGTCGAATATGGGCGAAAGGGCCAATACGCGCTTTTCCGTCAATTGTCGAATCGGTGATCACCGAATGGTTATTGATGGTGACGCCATCACCAATTGTTGAATTGACGATGCGTGAACCCGAATGGATTTCGCAGCGGGCTCCGACATGGGTACGCCCCTCAAGAAATACACCCGGATGAATGACCGTGTCCGCTCCCACGATTACATCGATATCGATGTATGTTGTGGCGGGATCTTCGATCGTTACACCACTTGCCATTAACTCTTCGTTTTTTCGTTGTCGCACAATGGTTCTCACTTCCGCCAGTTCAGACTGGCTGTTGATGCCTCGGATTTCATGTGGGTCTTCGGTGGTAGTGACGTTGATGGTCAAATTTCGTTGGTTATACAACTGCAAAATTGCTGGAAGATACCGTTCATTTTTTGGACCTGCTTCTGGAATTTTTTTTAGTGTTTGAAAAAGTGGCGGTAAATCGAACGTATAGATTCCGCTGTTCACTTCGGAAATTTTTCGCTGCGCGATAGAGGCATCGACTTCTTCAACCACCCCGACGAATTGTTTGTGTTGGTCACGAAGAATTCGTCCATATCCATAAGGTCTCTCGATGACGGAAGACAACACACATGCGGTCGCTGAAGACTGTTCGTGAGTTTCGACCAGCGTCATTAGTGTTGATGGGGAGATCAAAGGCGCATCGCCAGATAGAACGATAAGCGTGCCAGATTTGTTGCCGAGTGCACTTTCTGCCTGGAGGAGTGCGTGAGCGGTTCCGAGTTGTTGTTCTTGGTAAACGATGCCGCAAGACAGAGATCGTTTACTTGTAAGCAACGCAGACACGGCCTGCGACTGGTGGCCGAGTACGATGTTTGTGGTGGTTGCCTTTAGTGGGTGGGCAGCACGAATCACATGTTCGATAAGAGTCAACCCAACAAGCGGGTGAAGAACTTTTGGCCGACTCGATTTCATGCGGGTTCCCTTACCCGCAGCAAGTATTAGAACGTGACGGTCGGGCATCTTTAACCCCGACTAGGAATGTACTCTATTCGGATACATCCGTGTCTTCTTCGGGAGCAGTCAAATCCTGAAAACGATCGTTGTCGTAAATATTCTCAAAATCAGGTTCTTGTCGAGCGAGAAGACGGTTGTCCGGATTCAGCCGTATGGCGCGCTCAAGGTGAGTAATTGCCGTGTCTGCTTGATTGGAGAGTGCGTGAGCCACTGAAAGCATGTAATGCACGTTCGCATCAGCCGGCTTTTCGTTGGCAACCGCATTTAGGTGTTCTATCGCAATCGAATTATCGCCGCTGTTGATTGCTACAGTTGCGGCATAAATACGTTCGTCAAGAGTCGTTGGTTCAGAAACCGTTGGATTGAGTTCACGTTCACAGACCGTGAGGTAGAGCCTGGCCCGTTCCTGCAATTCTCGTTCCTCTGGGTAATCGCTAATGATTTCGTTTAGTGCTTTGGCCGCGTGGGAGAACTCTCGCTTTTGTACGGCCGTAACACCAACTTCATAGACCGCTAGTGCCCGTTTACTCCGAGCCTCTCGCTCTTTAGTGGCGGCATTGATTTCCCGGGCTGTTGCGATACCGCTTTTCGGCTTTACGGATTTAGGAGAAGCCGACTTAGCCCTTTTAGCCTTCCGGGCAATCTTTTTCTTGGCGGGAGGTTTTTTCTGAGCGGTTCGTTTGGCCATAAGACTAAAAGCCGTGTAGCGTAACAAACCCCCTGTAGCTGGGTCAATCAACAAAACCTTTTGGTTTGGCTGTTTCGATTCTTTGATAGATGTCTCGATTTGAGCACCGGTAGCGGGTGGCCAGTGTACGAACCGCGGCCCTTCTGGAAAGACCATCTTCTGTTAAATGACCAAATTCGGATAGGATGTCAGAGTCTTTAAGTTGAGTCTGTTTTCTAATTTGCGTAGAAGACCCTTCTATTACAAGAGTTATCTCACCCTTAAGATGTTTTTTGTCTGCAATAGCTGCAAGCTTGCTAATAGGTTGTATGACCAAAGACTCATGAATCTTGGTTAGTTCTCGGCAAATTGCGACACGGCGGTCCAGAAAAACATCAGCCATATCTGTCAGACAACCTATAATTCTATGAGGCGATTCAAACATGATGACAGGCCTTGGTTCGTCGACAAGGTCTAGAAAGAACACTTTTCTGTTACTTGACCTATTTGGTGGAAAGCCAGCGAAGCAAAATCCTTTTTCGGTTGAAAATCCAGAACTTATCAGAGCGGCGAGGACGGCGCTGGGTCCGGGAACGGCCTCTACTCGGTAACCAGCCTTCAATGCTTCGGCTGTCAGTTTTCTTCCAGGGTCCGATATAAGAGGTGTGCCGGCGTCACTTACCAGTGCGATCGCGTCGCCGCGCGCAAGTTTCTTGAGGAGAGAGGGTGTCCGCTCAATTTCGTTGTGCTCGTGGAGGCTGATCCGGCGTGTGGAGACATCATAGTAGTTGCAAAGCTTGGTTGTTTGCCGGGTGTCTTCGGCGGCAATCAGAGCGACAGATTTTAGGACACGGATGGCGCGATATGTAATGTCTTCGAGATTACCGATCGGTGTGGAGACAAGATAGAGCGTGCCGGATGAGATGGGTGTAGGCACCGGCGCAGTATTGTACCATCATGGGGATGAGTTTCCGCCAGAGCGGAAGTTAAGGATTAATTTAGTAACCGGATAAACTGATAGACGTGTCTGAGCCACTTTCGCACTTTGTAGACCAATACCTAGACTACTTATATGAAACCCATCCGACTGAAGCTGCGGCCGATGGTGTGCACCTGCACGATGATTTACTCGAGGACCTGAGTCGTAGCGCGATAGACACTCGTATCAGGGAGTTTGGGGGATGGGGGCGTCGGCTTGAAGGGATTTCGACCGGTGATTTGACACCCGAAGAACGACTCGACCGTCGGATGCTGGGTGACTGTATTCGGGGTCGTCTTTACGCGTTGGAGGAGGTTCGCGACTGGGAGCGGAAT
>CAYFJM010000146.1:0-5592 GCA_964343415.1 uncultured Vicinamibacteraceae bacterium
ACTAAAAGATATCCCCGCCTCGTTTTACCGTTTCGTCAGCGAGTGTACGACGAATTGAGACCGTATTAACAGGCGTTACTTTAAGCAATCGACGTAGCGCTGCGAGGTGTGTCCGTAATTCGTCTCCCTCGGTCATAGCAGCCAACGCGGCGCGAGCATTCGTATCAATTCGCATGGCCGCATCATTAACAAAGCAAATGGCAGTATCGCGTTGGAGAGCGCTTGCTGTGATGGAGTGTTCCATCGCCGCACGTGCTCGATTCACGACCGTATCAGCCGCGAACGTATCGATCAGGATATCTGAGGTGAAAGACAGAATTTCTTGCTCATCACTTATTTTCGCCCCATAGGTTTGAAGTCCGAGACCGAGAACAGCGAGAGCAACTTTTTTGAACATACTGATCGACGTCGATTGGTCGGCCAGAGGCTCGTCGCTTGTTGCGTTTGGGACAGAGGGACTCAAAAGTTCTTCTTGTATTTGTTTCGCTGCATCAATTAATGGAAGCTCTCCTTTCGTTGCACGCTTTATCAGCATGCCTGGGATTAACAGGCGATTAATTTCGTTTGTGCCTTCGAAGATTCGGTTGACACGAGAGTCTCGATAATGGCGTTCGGCAGGATAATCCTTTACGAAACCGTTTCCACCATGAATCTGGATGTTCTCATCGAGAATGTAATCCAGCGCTTCGCTACCAGCGACCTTAAGAATTGATGATTCGATAGCAAATTCCTCTAGTGCTTGAAGAACGGCGGTACCCTTAGCTGCTTCGTCTTTGGTCTCTTGTTTTTCGCTGGCAAGCACGTTGTCAATGAGGCCAGCGGTTCGAAAGACCATCGATTCGACCGCATACGCTCGGACGGTCATTTCGCCAAGTTTATGTTTAATGGCTCCAAAATCTGCAATTGCATGCCCGAACTGTTGACGATTCGCTGCGTAATGCGCAGATTCTCTGATGGCGTTTTGACTACCGCCTATGGTGGAGGCTCCGAGTTTAAAACGGCCGTAGTTGAGAACATTAAAAGCAACTTTATGGCCTTTACCAACTTCTCCGAGGAGGTTATCAGCCGGAACACGGACATCTTGAAGTACTACAGGTGTGGTTGATGACCCATGCAGTCCCATCTTGTATTCTTCGTTACCGCTTGAAACACCATCAAAAGTACGTTCGACGATAAATGCGGTGAACAATTCGCCATCTACTTTCGCAAAGACTATAAAAAGATCCGCGAAACCACCATTGGTGATCCACATTTTTTCACCGTT
Organism: uncultured Vicinamibacteraceae bacterium; assembly: GCA_964343415.1. GTDB lineage: Bacteria > Acidobacteriota > Vicinamibacteria > Vicinamibacterales > UBA8438 > DTWD01. The sequence continues at coordinate 1,265 of CAYFJM010000146.1, forward strand.
GAGTACAAAGCTACCATCCGCTTGTTTTTCTGCGAGCGTTTTTGCACCCATCGCATCTGAGCCGGAGCCAGTTTCGCTCAAGCAATAAGCTCCGACGATTTGTCCAGAGACCAAGCCAGGTAGATATTGTTCTTTCTGTTTTTCAGTGCCAAACATCCTAATTGGTAGAATTGCAAGACCAGTATGTGCGCCAAACGTTGTGCTGAATGATCCTGAAGGACCGAGGCGGCCTGCGATAATAGCCGAGCTGACTTTGTCAAACTCAAGCCCGCCATAACTTTCGGGGACGTCTGTGCCGAGCAGACCAAGTTCTCCTGCACGTGTCAACAGTTGTCTAGTGAGGTTCCAGTCTTTCGTTTCTAATTGATCATTCTGTTCCATGATCTCCTGAGAAAATTCGCCTGAAGTTTGATAGATAAGCCGATGTTCTTCAGTCATTTTCTCTGGCGTAAATACAGCGCTCGGTTGGCTCGCCTCAAGGAGCCAGGCGCCACCTTTGCTTATGGTGTTGGAGTCAGTCGTTATAGACATAGGATTTGTTATTTCTCGACTAGTATGCTGAAAGTTAATTGTTAGATGCGTTCAAAAATACCGGCAGCCCCCATGCCACCTCCGACACACATGGTGACCATTCCATATCGACCATTGCGGCGCTTAAGTTCATGGAGAAGCGTTGTTGTGAGTTTAGCCCCTGTGCAACCGAGTGGATGGCCGAGTGCTATCGCGCCGCCATTTACATTGAGTCTATTTTCGTCAATGGGAAATTCACGCAAACAGGCAAGAACTTGCGCTGCAAAGGCCTCGTTGAGTTCAACGAGATCAATGTCAGCGATCGTCAACCCCGCTCGTTTTAGGGCTTTTTGCATAGCTGGAACAGGTCCAAGACCAAACAATTCAGGCTTGACCCCTGCAGTTGCATACGTAACAAACCGTGCAAGTGGTGCTATGCCGGCTTGCTTGGCCCGGTCTGCTGTCGTGACTACGACCGCAGCTGCCCCGTCACTCATTTGTGAAGAGTTACCAGCGGTTACAGAACCCTTTATGTGAAACGCAGGACGTAGCGTCCCGAGTACTTCGAGTGACGTGTCGTTCCGAGGACCTTCATCAGTTACAAAAGCAAATTGTTCGACGGTCGGCGTGCCGTTACTATTCTTGTTTACGATATTGACAGTAACCGGAATGGTTTCGTCTGCGAAGCGCCCTTCTGTGATAGCCGACAGCGCGCGCTGATGACTACGTAAGGCATACCTGTCCTGCTCTTCCCGTGTTATCGATGATTCTCGCGCGTGGTTTTCAGCCACAAGTCCAGTGCTCAGATAGACGTCTGGATAGTGCTGAATAAGATTTGGGTTCGGTGCGATCTTATGGCCACCCATCGGTACGAGGCTCATCGATTCAGTGCCGCCTGCAATAATTGTGTCGGCCGCACCAACCATAATTCGTTCCGCGGCATAGGCAATCGATTGGAGGCCGGACGAACAAAACCGATTAACGGTGACGGCCGATGTTTCCACTGGGATGCCCGCCCGTAGGCTCGCGATGCGAGCGACATTCATACCTTGCTCGGCCTCCGGCATTGCGCATCCGATAATTACATCATCAATTTCTGATGCCTTAAGTCCATCTGATTGTTGGAGTGCGGCTTGTATAGTCGCCGCGGCCATTTCATCCGGGCGTGTTGTTCGTAGCGTCCCTTTCGGAGCCTTGCCAACCGGTGTGCGAACCGCCGACGTAATTACTGCATCTCTCATGTGAGTATCCTTCTATTCATCTGTATGAAGTATGAAATCTCTAAGTAAATCTTCGACTGCGTCACCAACTTCACTGACATGTCCGTCGAAAAGGTGGTCAGCGGTGTCGATCACGACGAGTTCTTTCGGTTCTTCGAGCGAGCCGTAGAAGCGCCACATCTCTTTTAACGGAATCAATTCGTCGGCTTCTCCATGAATCAGGAACTTTGGTTTATTACTATGTGTTACGTCAGAAAGATCATATTTATCCATTAGGGGTGGTGCGATTCCAATTAATGTTGTAACTCGAGGGTCTTCGACACCAACACTCAGGGCGATAAAGGCTCCGAATGAATACCCAGCTGCCCACAGCTCAAGGTCAGGGTAGCGGTCGCTCATCATATTAAGGGCGGCACGGAAATCTTCTCGCTCACCACGACCTTCATCAAATCTTCCTTCACTCGTTCCAACACCGCGAAAGTTGAATCGTAGCGTGACACACCCGATACGACTGAGCGCCTTGGCTGTTTGGTGCACAACTTTTGAATGCATTGTGCCGCCATGGAGCGGGTGTGGATGTGCGAGTACGACTGCTGATCGAGGCGGACAGACTTCCCCACCCAAGACTTGCTCAGGTTCTAACAGGTGCGCTTCGAGGCGACCGTCTGGTCCAGTAAACTCATGTAATCGTGCTGCTGATGTAGTCACGCTGGCACCTGTTCTGTTCGCGACTTGATGCCGATTGTTTTCTGAGCGTGGTCGGAAACAAGTTTTGCAAAATGCGTGGGACGAGTTGCAATTCCAATATGTCCCGTATTCTTAATTGTTACAGCTTTTGATTTGGAAATGACCCCAAGGTATTCACGAGAACTGTTGACGGGTACTACGCGGTCAAGGTGAGTCTCTCCGGTGATGACCTGCGTTGGCGCTAGAATGCGCGAACAGTCCGCTCTAAAATCGACTTGCTGCGCTAGGCGCATCCGTTCGGCCATTCGCGTTGGTGTTGCCGGTGATTTTATGACACCGGTAAGGTACTTGGCACCGAAGCGCAAACGTTGTTGGAGAGATGGTAATGCTGTCGAAATTTCTGGGTAAAGTCTCAGCGGTGAGGTGGCTGCGAATATCGGCGCCATTAGCCGAGGTGCCTGCAAATAACGCTGGATGCGACAGGGTGGTTGCCAGTTCGGTGAAGGCGTCGACACTAGCGTTAGGCTCGAGATTGCCATTGGTCTTTTTGCCGCGTAGTGAACAGCGATCCATCCACCATAGGAGATACCGCAAAGCGAAACCCTGTCTACATTTGCCGTTGCTAAAAGTTGATCGAGCCAGTCAGTAAAACTGTCGAATCCTCGGTGTGTGTTGATCGATGCGATCGACCCGGGCTCACCTGGAAGAGAGTCGGTGATTACCCGGTTCCGGGTGGCAAGGGTATCCACAGCCTGTTGCATCCATTCCCAACGTCCTTGGATGCCTGGGATCAGCACGATCGGGATACCACGGCCATGGTCAAACATCAATTTCTCAATGTTTTTCCGGTCTTTAGTGTGTGTGCAATACGCTCTTGGGTCTTTTTTTCACCACACAGGCTCAAAAAAGCTTCTCGTTCGAGGTCGAGAAGGTACTGTTCGGACACCGTGGTTGCGTGTGCCACGTTACCGCCAGAAAGTAGATGGGCAATGGTTTTTCCAAGGTGTACATCGTATTCACTGATTCGCCCACTTCGCCATGCGAGATGCACGCCGAGTTCAAGAGCAGCTTTCGCATCAGGGCCTCCGACCGGGATATCTGTTCGTCGGGTCGGTGGCCTATACCCTGTCTTTGCTAAATGGATTGCATTGCGTTTGGCATCGTGGAGAAGTCGCTCTCTATTCATCGTAATCTGGTCGCCGGCTTGAAGGAGTCCAAGATCTTTGGCGTGAGCACCGCTTGACGACACGGTACCGAATCCGATCAGCTCAAATGCCTGTTGTATAGAAGGGAGTCTGTCGGCTGCATTTGTCGGAGTCCGATCAGAGAATCTCGAGAGTAATTCTTTTGTGCCACATCCAGCCGGAATGAGACCGACTCCTACTTCTACTTGCCCCATATAGGTTTCGGCTGCTGCTTGGACTCGGTCACTGTGGAGGACGATTTCGCATCCGCCGCCGAGCGTTAATCCTGCTGGCGCAACGACTACTGGAACATCGGCATAACGCAGATTGAGAACAGCTGACTGAAATGAGCGGATCATGAGGTCGATTTCTCCCCAATTTTCCTCCTGCGCTTCCAAGAGAACAAGCATTAGATTTGCCCCCGCGGAAAATGCTGGCCCATCGTTTCCGATAACCAGAGCGTCAAAGTGTTTTGTGGCTTCTTTGACACCTTTTGTCATCATGTCAATCGTCTCTCCACCGATTGAATTCATTTTTGAATGAAACTCAAGGCCAAGGATGCCGTCACCGAGATCAATGAGGCTTGCACCTTGATTTTGTTTAACCGTCGGTTGAGAATCTTTGGCCCGGCGGAGCAGTTGCAGATCCGGGCTAGCCGGCTCGACTTCGCCGTGTCTGAAGCCGGCAACGTCGTCGGTCTTTTTTACGAGCGACTCTACCAAAGCGG
>CAYFJM010000147.1:0-5571 GCA_964343415.1 uncultured Vicinamibacteraceae bacterium
CCGGGAGGCCGGTGAGATTGGCACTGACTGTAAAAATGTCTCCCAGATACATTGTTAGAGGGTCTTCTTCATATTCACCAAGTTTGAATGCGGTGGTCGGTGTGGTGGGCATGGCTACGGCATCGACCGCTGTGTTGTAGTCACCATTGAAGACGTTGTCGTAATCGAGACGAATCAGCGAGCGAACCTGTTGGGCCTTACCGTAGTAGGCGTCGTAGTAGCCAGCACTCAGCGCATAGGTTCCGAGCATGATTCGGCGTTTTACTTCAGATCCAAAACCACTATCTCTGGTGCGGTTGTACATGGCAGCGAGGTTGTTCTTGGCATCAGTAGCTTCATCGCGCGGAGCCCTGAGACCATAGCGAACACCGTCATATCTTGCGAGGTTTGAACTGGCCTCAGCAGGAGCGACGAGATAATACGTGGGAACAGCATGCGCGGCGTGTGGCAGTGTGATGTCGACAAGTTCGGCTCCTGCCGCGGTGAAGATATCGAGCGAGGCATCATAGGCACGAATAATGTCGTGATCAATACTTGTGTCAGCATGGGCAAACATTGTTCGAGGAACTCCAATTCGTTTACCTCGGATGCTATTTTTTAAGGTCGCACTATAGTCAGGTACTGGCTGCGCAACGGATGTCGCGTCGGCCGGGTCTACTCCGGCTAGTACTTGAAGTATGAGTGCAGTGTCTTCAACAGAATTGGTTAAGGGGCCTATCTGATCAAATGACGAGGCAAAGGCCAAGAGGCCATAACGAGAAACTCGTCCATAAGTCGGCTTCAAGCCGACTACACCACAAAAAGCTGCAGGCTGGCGAATAGACCCACCCGTGTCAGTTCCGATCGATACAGGCGCAAACTGAGCGGCCACCGCAGCCGCTGCACCACCGCTTGAACCGCCTGGTGACCGTTCTGTGTCCCATGGGTTTTTCGTTGGGCCGTACGCTGAATGTTCCGTTGATGACCCCATTGCGAATTCGTCGCAATTAGTTTTTCCAATAATGATTGCGCCAGCCTGTTTGAGGTGCTCAACGACCGTAGCGTCATATGGGGGGCAGAATTCTTTGAGGATACGTGACGCGGCTGTGGTCTTTTGACCGCGAGAACAGATCACGTCTTTTATTGTGATGGGTACTCCAAGAAGTGGACGATCTAACTTTTCAGATTGCGAGAGTCGGTCGACGGTCGCAGCTTGCTCCAATGCTTCATCTTGAAACACGTCCGTCATAGCATTGTAAATATGATCGTGGTTGGCAATGTGATCAAGCCTGGTCTGGCAGATTTCGACTGCTGAAAGATTGCCAGAACGAACAGCGTCTCGAATATCGAGAATGTTCCAGTCGAGGACTGATTTCGAGGTAGACATACGTTTCTTACCCGATGACACGTGGTACGCGGAAGTAGCCACCGTGTTCTTGGTCAGTTAGCTCTCTACTGTCAGGTGCATTGTTCAGAGTGTCTTCTCTTGAAAGTGACGGGTGGACGTGGTCTGACCGTCGGCGGTCGACTGGTTTATTGTTGTCACTGTTCATCTCAACAGCGGTTGTATCAACTTCTTGTAGTCGTTCGGCGTATCGTAGAATGTCGCCTAACTGCCGGGTAAACAACTCAGCTTCTTCGTTGCTGAGTCGAAGGTGTGCCAGTTCGGCAATACGGACGACATCTTGTCGTGTTAGCGGATTGGTCATGTAGAGCACCCTACCATAGGAACGTGAGAGCATAGTGGTGTGGTGGATTCACTCTTTGGCCAATCTCGCGACGTTGTCGAGGCTGCTCTCCCTGATAGGGAGTCGGTGAACTGTCCGCTTTGCGGGCGTGAGCCCGAGCTGTTCGCGGTTGATTTCCAAGGATTTCATTTGTCGAGATGTCAGGTATGTCAGCTTGAATTTCAGCATCCTCGGCCCCTGTTCGAGCAACTCGCCGATGCCGTTTACAACGAGTCATATCACCCCGCCGATCATCAAAATGTTGATGGGACTCGCGCCCGTATATTCATGCGGCAGTTGTCTCGACTTGAGAGGTACGTGTCAGGGGGAGGAACCTCGGTTCTTGATGTCGGTTGTGGTGCCGGAGCATTTCTGGAATTTGCACAGAAGCGAGACTGGGAGGTTGCCGGAACTGATGTGGTAGTGACGGACGTTGTTCGGAAGAGTGGTGCCAAGGTTTGGGAAGGGAAGCTATCAGGCATTCCATTTGTTAAAGAGCAGTTTTCGGCCATCCGATTTAATCATGTGTTGGAGCACACGCAAAACCCGCTTGTCGAACTACAACGCGCACGAAGTTTGATTTCTGATGGCGGTGCGATCCTAATTGGAGTGCCTAATATGGCCGGTTTTAGCATACGACTGAAAAGCCTGCAAAGTCGGATGGGACTAAAAGACCACAATTGGAAGCACTATGGTGCGTTACACCACCTCTGGTTTTTTACACCGGCAACACTGACTGCTCTTGTTCGGGCGGCTGGTTTCGAAGTGTTGGCGTGGGAAACTCCTGTTACCGATAGAAGTGATCGGTACGGATGGGGCAGTGCTGCAATTCGTGCGCCACTCAAAATGTTGCGCGTTGGGGGTATTCTCGACTTGTATGCTCGGCCTTGCTGACCAAACTCGACTCTGAATAATTAGTGACTTCCGTTGTAGTCCATTTCTCCAGCCTCCACGCGTACGGGTAGGCGATTTTCAAGTGGCGGTAATGGACACGTCGTATGTGGGTTAAACGCACACGGTGGGTTGTATGCCTGATTGAAATCAACGATTGTTGTTCCGTCCTGCGGAGCAGGGGCATATAAAAACCGTGCAGCGGGATAGGTTTCTTTTCCACTGGTGAGGTCACGGAAAATGAACCAAAGTCGATCGCTTGAATCAATCGTCGTCAAGGTGAGTTCTTTGTCGTTCACTGTCAGTTTTACAGAGCCACTACTCCTGAAGGTTTCCACGTCCCCCAGTATGTTGGGTAGTTCGACAACGCGAGGCTCTTCATGCGGGATAAATACGCCACGCACACGGTAGGACTCGTCTGGGGGAAACCAACGAAGGCCAGAAAAATTTCGCCTGATGTCACTGTTGCGGTCTCGCATTCTAATTGCGAGGCGGTTGCCGCTGTAATGTCCAAACAGGGTTAATGGGCCAATAGTTATGGTCGGCGGTTCTTTTCCTTCAAACGGCCACAACGTTGCGGAAGTGACATCTTTCCCATCGACGGAGAGAGTTTGACCCTGCAAAGCTTGAACCGAGACCGAGCCATTATGCAGCGTAAACAATCCAGCCATTTCGGGTCCGCTATTCAGGACGATGTCGTTTAGGGGAGAAGTCCCAAATGAACTGGTTCCTTCGGTCAAAAAGAACAATCCTGCGACCGTAAGCCAACCATCTTCAGCGGTCAGGCGTGTTTCTCGTTCAGTGCGCCACGCAGTGATTTCTGTCACGTAATCTTGTGCAATTGCAACAGCCGGCGCTAAGACGGACACAGTTAGCAAGGCCAAAATTTGAAGTCGACGGATGGTTAGGTTAAGCATTTCAATCGAGTTTAGCAGTTCACCACTATCTTCACCCGAAGTGATATCAGCTTTCATCACGGAATCCTCTTAATAACGAAAGATTCTCGATGTCCAAAGGGTCAGCTGTAATATCGGAGGGTCCTCCTCCGCCTTTTTTAGGGGTCTCAAGCACCATCGGTATGTGAGTGAATCTATCGTCTTGGACGAGACGTCTAAATGGTTCCGTTCCGAGGTGGCCCTGGCCAATGCCGTCATGCCTATCGACACGACTACCGAGAGGTTTTTTGGAGTCATTCAAGTGGAATACGGTGATTCGATTCAGCCCAAGCAGTTCGTCGAACTCGCTGAACACTTGCTCGTAGCCGGTTTCTGAAATGATGTCGTATCCGGCCGCGACAAGGTGGCAGGTGTCAAGGCAGAATGCTACCTGCGATGCGTCGTCTAGGTAGTCGACCATGGCTCGTAGCTGTTCGAATCGATGTCCGAGCATAGTGCCTTGGCCAGCAGTGTGTTCTAAGAACAGGCGTGTTGGTCCGGATTGCCTGGATTGAGCTGTCGCGATACCTTCGGCGATGCGCTTTATCCCATCAGTTTCCGTGCTTGTTGTGTAAGCGCCAGGGTGGAGAACAACTCCGTTAAGACCAAGTTGATCGCCACGGGCGAGCTCATCTTCTAATGCTGCAATTGACTTTTCTCGAAGTGTTTTATCCGGGGTAGCAAGATTAATGAGATAGCTGGCATGTGATACCACCGGAAGCTTCATGCGAGCGATACGCTCTCTAAATTCATTGATGTCTTTTTCGGCAAGAGGACGACCTCGCCATTGATTCGAATTTTTTGTAAAGATTTGTAACGATTCACAGCCAGTGGCTTCGGCGCGATCGATAGCGCGCGTAATACCACCGGCAATGGATAAGTGTGCGCCGAGTCGTGGTCCAGTCATGACAAGATATGGAAGTGAATATTGTAATTGACTTGCGTTCGAGGCCGATGGTGAAAGAACATTGGTGTTTCCTTTACCGCTTCGATTTCTGAACTTATGAGTACAAATTCTTTTAATACAAAGCAGTCGTTATCAATCGATGTCGGACATGACGTCGCCATATTTAGTCTCAAAAAGCTGGAGGAATCAGGTTATCCGGACGTGGGACGGTTGCCATACTCCCTGAAAGTCTTACTTGAAAATATGCTCCGCCGAGAAGATGGGATTTCCGTCAAGGCAGATGACATAGAGGCACTCGCTCGCTGGAAACCCGGTGTAACCAAGGAAATTGCTTTTATGCCGGCGAGGGTCCTTCTGCAGGACTTTACTGGTGTCCCTGCGGTTGTTGACTTAGCAGCAATGCGGGATGGGGTCGTTCGCCTTGGTGGTGATGCCAGCCGCGTGAATCCATTGCAACCGGCAGAATTGGTTATTGATCACTCTGTCCAAGTCGATCATTTCGGTGTCTCGAATGCGTTCGAGTTGAATGCGCAGCTTGAGTTTTCCCGTAATCGAGAGCGGTATTCGTTCCTTAAATGGGGGCAAGAAGCATTTGATAATTTTCGAGTCGTGCCTCCCGACACCGGCATTGTTCACCAAATCAACGTTGAGTATTTGGCCCGTGTTGTTTGCGAAGCTACTGCTGAGGGTTCAATGGTGGCCTACCCTGACACCTTGGTAGGTACGGACTCACACACCACGATGGTAAATGGACTTGGGGTGGTAGGGTGGGGCGTAGGTGGTATTGAAGCAGAAGCCGCCATGCTAGGCCAACCGATATCGATGCTTATTCCGGAAGTCATAGGATTTCAGCTTTTTGGAGAGCTTCCGGAGGGAACGACAGCGACGGACCTTGTCTTAACGATTACTGAGCGACTTCGACAATATGGTGTCGTCGGAAAATTTGTCGAGTTTTATGGAGAAGGGTTGTCGTCTTCTTCAAGCAATAAACCCGCTTGTTCTGGGCTAATAAAGCCTCGCCCAAGAGCAATCTTGATTAAATCGTGGATTTTATCCTTGTCATACGGACCAGATTTAGGCGCTCTTTTTCCGGACTCCCTTTCTTTTCGCTCTCTTCTTTTTCTGGAGTTTT
>CAYFJM010000148.1:0-5522 GCA_964343415.1 uncultured Vicinamibacteraceae bacterium
CTTGAGCTGTTTGTTCCGGGGCGGGTCTGCTTGTTTGGTGAGCACTCTGATTGGGCTGCAGGGCATCGCCGCGCCAATTCGAAGATTGAGAAAGGTTACACCTTGATTGCAGGCACGAACCAAGGCATTTATGCGCGCGTTGATCCACATCCGAATGCATTGGTTTTTAGATCAACGATGCCAGATGGGCGGACTCTTGATACTCGTGAAATTCCGATGGATCCAGACTCGTTGCACAAAGAGGCGAAGTCGGGAGGGTTTTTTAGTTACGTTGCGGGTGTAGCATTTTGCGTCCTTAATCAGTACCGAGTTCGTGGTCTGGTGATTGATAATTACCGTACCGATTTACCGGTCAAGAAAGGTCTTTCTTCATCGGCGGCGATCTGCGTACTTACGGCCCGAGCGTTTAATCGAGCCTACGACTTACGTATGAGCGTGCCGGAGGAAATGGAGTGCGCGTATCTTGGTGAAATTGCGACACCGTCTCGTTGTGGTCGGATGGATCAGGGCTGCGCGTATGGACCTCGACCGATATTAATGGTGCACGATCGTGAAACCGTCACCGTTAAAGAACTTCAGGTTCGTGAACCAATACACATGGTCGTCGTTGACCTTGGTGCCGAGAAAGATACGCAAGAAATTCTTGCTCGACTGAATCAGTGCTATCCGTTTGCGAAAGATAGGATCGCGCACAATGTGCAGCATTACCTTGGACCATTAAATCGTGACATTATCTCGCGCGCAATGGAATATTTACGGACTGGTGATGCGCAAGGGTTTGGTTGGTTGATGACCGAGGCGCAACAATTATTCGATAAATACTGTGCGTCGGCATGTCCTAAGGAATTAACGGCACCGGTCCTACATCAGGTGTTGTCGTATCCGGGCATTCAACCACATATGTGGGGGGGGAAAGGTGTCGGGTCTCAGGGTGACGGTTCAGCGCAGTTAGTTGCCCGTAGCAAAGAGGATAGAGAAACGATTATTCGAGTGCTTCGAGACGAACTTGGCCTTTCTAGTTTAGTGCTTGACTTACTTCCGACGCCCAGTGTTCGTAAGGCCGTTATTACTGCTGCTGGTTTTGGAACTCGTCTGTATCCTGCAACAAAAGCCATTAAAAAGGAGTTGTTTCCCATCGTAACAGCTGACGGTATTGCCAAGCCCATATTCTTGGTGATCGTTGAGGAAGCATTAAAGGCTGGTATTGAAGACATCTGTCTCGTTGTGAAACAGGGTGAACGTGAGGTCTTAGAGAAGTTTCTCAATACCCCGGAATCACCAATGCACCATGACAAACTTCCTGTTCATCTCCGAGATTACAGCGCCTCTCTCCAAAAAATTGGCGAGCGAGTATCGTTTGTTGAACAAGAGTCACAAGAAGGTTTCGGGCATGCGGTTTTTGCGGCACGGGATTGGGTTGGCGATGAACCGTTTCTCTTAATGCTTGGGGATCACCTCTATGCGTCCGATGATGATGTGGCATGTGCTCGTCAGTTGCTTGACGTCTATGATCGGCACCAAACATCTGTGGTTGGGGTTATGCGTACAGATGTGTCTCTTATAGAGCAGTTTGGTGCGGTCGGTGGCCGGTGGGTTGATAATGCCGAACAGCGCCTTCTTACAGTAGAACAATTTGTTGAAAAACCAACTGCCGATTTCGCGCGGTCACATTTACAGGTCAGTGATTTTTCGGAAAATGAATTTTTCACATTGTTTGGTCAATATGTACTGTCACCCAGAGTGTTTGAGTTGCTAGCGGAAGTTATTGCTGGAGATCAGCGCGAGCAGGGCGAATTTCAACTTACATCGACACTTGAGCGGTTACGTCAGGAAGATGGTTTTTTGGCTTACGAAACGAGGGGACGTCGATTTGATGTCGGTGCGCCGACAGCCTATCTTCAGACGGTCAAGACGTACCCGGGGTAGATGGGCTTGTTTGATGTGATTTACTAACAACTTTAGGAATAGGGACCCGACAAATTGACAAGAGGATGGAGTGTGTCATGGCACGAAAGGTGACATTGTTTACGGGGCAATGGGCAGACCTTGCTTTAGCCGACCTGGTTCCTCAGGCGAAGGATTTTGGGTACGACGGTTTAGAGTTGGCGTGCTGGGGGGACCACTTTGATGTGGATCGCGGCGCGAATGACCCTGACTATTGTGCTGAGCGCAGAGAATTGTTGACTGCGAATGGCTTAGGTTGCTGGTCTATTTCCCATCATCTTGCAGGGCAATTGGTTTGTGACCCAAACGATGCTCGTTCGGATTCCTTTGTTCCAGACAAACTCCAAGGGGATGCAGAAGGAAAGCGGTCGTGGGCGATTGAAACGATGAAGAATAGTGCTCGTGCCGCGAAAAATTTTGGTGTGCCGGTTGTATGCGGGTTTACCGGTTCCCCGATCTGGCATTTGCTTTATTCGTTTCCACCTGTTGACCCCGAAACAATAGAGGCGGGTTTTCAGCGGTTTGCGGATCTTTGGCATCCGATCCTTGATGTGTTCGAAGAGAATGGTGTCCGCTTTGCTCTTGAGGTACATCCGACTGAAATTGCTTTTGATGTCGTGACGGCAGAACGGGCACTTGAAGCGATTGGCCGCCGAGACGTCTTTGGATTCAATTTTGATCCGAGTCACTTGCAGTGGCAAGGGGTTGACCCAGCTTCTTTTCTGGAAGAATTTTCCGACAGGATTTATCACGTGCATATGAAGGACGCTGCGGTGTCGCTAGATGGCCGAAGTGGGATTCTGTCGTCTCATCTAAATTTTGGCGAACCGGGTCGAGGCTGGGATTTTCGTTCAGTGGGTCGTGGGGATGTTGATTTTGAGTCGATTATTCGCATGCTCAATCAAATTAAGTACACGGGGCCTTTATCGGTAGAGTGGGAAGATTCTGGTATGGACCGTGAACATGGTGCCCGTGAGTCATGTGAGTTCGTCAGGCAGGTTGATTTCGCGCCCTCCGAGTTGGCTTTTGATGCCGCGTTTGAGAGCTAGTATGGCGAAACTAGGTCGCCCGTTGAAAATGGGCATGGTTGGTGGTGGTCCTGGCGCGTTCATTGGTGACGTCCATCGCAGAGCCGCATTGCTGGACGGTGGGGTTGAATTAGTAGCCGGCGCATTTTCTTCGAACGTGCGTAAGTCGCGCACCAAAGGCCGGGAATTATTGATACTTCCGTCGAGGGTCTATGGATCTCTTGATGCGTTGATTGAGGCTGAGTTGGCACTCCCGGTGGGTGAACGTGTTGACTTTGTTTCGATTGTGACTCCCAACCACCTGCACTATCCAATGGCGAAGGTTTTACTCCAATCAGGTTTTCACGTGGTGTGTGACAAGCCGATGACGTTTTCAGTGGCGGAAGCCAGGAAATTGAAACGTCTGGTCGGTAAGTCGGAGCGTGTGTTCGCGCTAACCCACAACTACACAGGGTATCCGATGGTGAAATTGGCCCGAGATCTAGTCCGAACTGGAGAACTTGGACGGATCAGAAAAGTCGTTGTGGAATACCCGCAAGATTGGTTAGCAACGCCTCTCGAACAGACAGGGATGAAACAAGCAGAATGGCGCACAGACCCAAAACGTAGTGGCATTGCAGGCTGTCTTGGCGATATTGGTACGCATGCGGAGAATCTGTCCGAGTACATTCTTGGTCAACGTATTACTGAACTGGCGGCTGATTTGACGACATTCGTTGATCGGCGGCGGCTCGATGACGATGCCAATGTTCTTGTGCGGTTTGAGGATGGGGCACGCGGTGTGTTGTTTGCCTCTCAGGTCTCTGTTGGTGAGGCGAATGGCCTGGCGATTCGTGTGTACGGAGATCGACGTGGGCTGCGTTGGCGCCAAGAGACGCCAAACACGTTACATGTAACGTCACTGAATGGTCCTGAAGAAACGTGGAGTCGCGGTAACGCCTATATTCAGGAACGAAGCCCGGCGGCGGCGCGAGCGACACGACTTCCAGCTGGGCATCCCGAAGCATTTATTGAGGCTTTTGCCAATATTTATGCGAATGTGTGTGACACAATACGAGCTCGCATTATGGGAGAAAATCCTGACTCGTTGATGCTTGATTTTCCGACAGTTGAAGATGGTTTGAGGGGGATGTTGTTCGTTGAGACGGTTGTTAAGAGTCACCGGTCAAAGCAAAAATGGACGCGTCTGCCAAAACGGTAGATCTAGGCCTGAGTCTGGATGTCGTTCCCCCTATATAATGAGTTCTTCTGAAACGATATGCAGGCTTGGACTGGTAGACACTTACATCCCCGTCCAGGATGATACGGAGGTCTAAATGGGGCGTTCATTGATCCACCGTTCGTTGTTGGTAGTGTTTGGTAGCGTTTTGTTGGTTAGTTCGGCTGTGGCCCAAGGTGTGCCTAAGCTCGACTCATACGAAGGCGTAGAGGTACGGATTCTGCAGAGTAATAATGCCGGTACTATTCAGCATGTCATCGATCCAGCCACTAATGAAGTTACGGGGCTCATCAGAGGTTGTCCGAATCCCCATAACCTGACGTCCCATCCCGATGGGTTGTATTACTACTGCGCGAATGAGCGTGAGCATACCGTTGATGTCTTCGATACGAAGACTCTCAAGCTTGTTGAGCAAATCCCATTATCGCAGCGACCAAATAAAGTTGCGGTAAATAAGAAGCATCGGAAGATTTACGCGGGGATTTCTCGTCGGTCGGCGAGTCCTGGTCCAGGTGTTGAAGTTGACCCGGATGCAGGGCTTCCGGCACTTGTCGACGTCATCGACATTGACACGCATAAGTTAATCAAGAGTATTGAGGTTCACGATCCCGTTCACAATGTCTTTATGACACCGGATGAAAAATTTGTAGTGGCAGGTCTTCGAGGTGAAGTTGGACCAGGAGTCCCGACGCTTCAGGTGATCGACCCGACTACCGACACTGTGAGTTGGGGGATGGAACTAACGGGCTATGAACAGTACGGTAGAACCTATCACGAGGTTCGCCCCATGGCCTTTGAGGCTGGGGACGATGGAAGTACCAAGCGTATCTATGCCCAGGCTACTGGGATTAACGCGGTTTGGGTCATCGATTGGGATAAGCGGGAAATTGTGGACATGTTGTGGCCGCCAGAACTTCCGCTGTGGGAAAAGAATGCCGACGGTATTCAATCCGGAGATATGCATGGACTCGAAGTGTTACCAGATCGTTCGGCCGTATGGGCGTCCAGTCGACTCGACAGTCGCATTTATGGGTGGTCGTTACCAGATTTCGAGTACATCGGCAGTGTCAAGGTGGGCCCGAGTGCGAATTGGATAACCTCGACACCGGACAGTCGCTATATGTACGTGGCAGTGTCTGGTTCGGACCACACACTGGCAGTGGATTTGGAGTCGCTCGAAATCGTAGCCAAGATCAAGACTGGCGCGCGGCCTGCGCGGATTAGTACCGTGATTCTGCCGCCAGACCGCGTAAATCCGAATGGAACAAACATGCGGTCCGAGGAGTAATGGTGATGGTTACGAAACAAGATCAGCCGTTACGGCGGGGTTG
>CAYFJM010000149.1:0-5484 GCA_964343415.1 uncultured Vicinamibacteraceae bacterium
CGTGGTAGCACCTGATGCCGTAGCGGCGGCGCAAGTGTATCCCGCAGCCTGGTGGTTATCCATGATGGAACTTCCGGAGGGCGACCTGTCCCATCAGGAATTGGGGAGTGCGGTGACCGGCTGCATGAATTGCCATCAGGTTGGGAATAAGGCAACGCGCGAAATCCTCCCCGGCATTTTGCGCGAGTCTGATTCGCATTTTGATGCATGGGACCAGCGTGTCCAAATGGGCCCGATGGGGGCCGGTATGAATGGTATGTATCGTCGACTTGGACCGCAGCGAGAAATGTTTGCGGACTGGACGGATCGGATTGCATCGGGTGAAGCCCCAACACAGATACCACCTCGACCGACAGGGATCGAGAGAAATATTGTTGTGACGTTGTGGGATTGGGGGACTGAAACGGATGGTCGAACAGACAGTACGCCGTCGGACGTACGTGACGCGACAGTGAACGCAAATGGTCTTGTCTATGGCGTCGTGCAACCGAGCGATATTTTGGCGGTTTTGGATCCGGTGGAGCATCGAGCGACGAACATCACGATTCCGTCTGACGCTCCTCCCATTTTGTCTGAGACACCGACTTCTCCATATTATGGAGACGAGCCGATTTGGGCGCGGCGTTCAGACCCGAGAAGCGTTGCGATGGATGGCGCAGGAAAAGTATGGCTTACTGGACGCGTGCGCGCCGCGGGCGAACAGCCGAGCTTTTGCACTGATAGTGAGAACGCGTTCGCAGATTATTTTCCGATTGAACGCGGTACGAGACAGGCGTTTATGTATGACCCTGAAACGGAAAATTTTAGTGAAATCGACACGTGTTTTTCAGCCGATCACAATCAACTTGGTGAGGACGAACGGTTCTATTACGGATTTCGAGACGGCGTCGGGTGGATAGATGTTGAGATTTGGGAGGAATCTGAAGACGCAGAGGCGGCACAGGGTTGGTGCCCAACCGTCCTGGATACGAATGGTGATGGAGTAATTTCTCAAGGATGGACTGAACCGGATGCGCCGGTTGACCCAACACTAGATCATCGAATTGCCTATGGATGCTACTCGCCTGCTTACAACAAGGCAGACGGTAGCGTGTGGTGTTCTGATAATGGGCGTGATGACAATACTTTGATGCGCCTTCAACTTGGGGACAATCCACCAGAGTCATGTATCGCAGAGGTCTATATGCCTCCCCCGAGTATTCAAAATCCATCTCCGTATGGCAGTGGAGGTTTGCACATCACGAGCGACGGACTTGTTTGGCAGGATTGGCGGGGCAGTGGTCATTTCGCGTCCTTTGACCGGAGTGTATGCACCGTCACCAATGGTCCAGACGCGACAGGCCAAAGCTGCCCCGAAGGGTGGTCGTTCTACCGGATGGACAAGCCCACGTATGCAAATGTAGAGATGCCTATTAATTCGGACGAGAGTTACCTGACGCAGATTGATCACCATGATGTACTGGGTTTAGGACCTGAAACACCCGTGTACGGGGTGGTGAATACTGATTCGCTAGAGGTCTTCGTTCCCGAGACTCAGGAATTTGTCACATTGCGCGTACCGTACCCGATGGGATTCTTTTCTCGGTCTTCGGTTGGGCGTATTGATGATCCAAGTACAGGATGGAAGGGAAAGGGGCTCTGGTCTAGCTACTCAAATTATGCGGCATGGCACTTGGAGGGTGGTCCCGGCACGCTCCAGAAGTCTGTGAAATTTCAAATACGACCTAACCCGCTGGCCAAATAGTAATTTGAAACGCAATGGTTTGATGACTACCGAAATGCATTGTTGGGCTCGATAGTCAACGGTAGGATAGTTTGATTCGTAGTAGGTGCAGCAAACATCACCTTGAAGATTAAGTCAAACATGAGAAAGTTGACACGACAGTTACGCGGCGTAATATGCGGTGGGATGTTACAGGTGAGTACGGTTGTCCTGCTCGTTTGTACCACGCATTCTTTGGTGTTGGCACAGGCACCTGGAGAGGTTACTGGTCCGACGGAGTTGCTAGAACGCTACTGTTCATCCTGCCACAACGATCGCGTTCAAATGGCCGGCGTGTCATTCGACCATTTGGACAGTCGTAATCCTAGTGACGATGCCGAGGTGTGGGAGCGGATCATTTTGAAGCTACGAAGTGGTGCAATGCCGCCGGCGGGTCGCCCACGTCCTGATGTTGACACTTATCATGCTGTAGCCAGTCAGCTTGAAGCGTCGATTGATCAGGCAGCGGCATTACGTCCTAACCCTGGTCGGACGAGTACAACACACCGACTAAATCGTACAGAGTATCGGAACGCCATCCGAGACCTGCTTGCGGTTGATATCGATGTCGAGTTACTGCTGCCGGGTGATGAGACTTCTGATACTGGTTTCGATAACAACGCGGACGTGTTGTCGATGACTACGTCTCAACTTGAGCGATATTTATCTGCTGCGCGTCGTATTTCTCGTTTAGCTGTTGGGGTGGCTCCGCTCGCGCCTCAGTTTGAGACCTTTGACGTTCCTTTGCTACTCGTACAGGACGACCGTCAAAGTGAACATTTGCCGTTGGGCTCTCGTGGTGGACACGCCGTCCAGTACCACTTCCCGGTTGATGGCGAATACCTTTTCAAGGTTGATCTTCGAACAAACTGGCAGGACTACATTCTCGGGATGGGGACCGAGCAGTTACTTGACGTTCGGATCGACGGTGTGCTCGTGAAACGTTTTACCGTGGGTGGCGGCACAACGGCCAGGGCCGCGCCCGTGACCTTTACCATTGCAGAGAAGGGGGCACCGGAGTGGGAAGACTATGTTCTGAATGCTGACCAAGATCTTGAGGTACGTGTTCCCGTTGAGGCCGGTTCACGCGTTGTGGGCGTGTCGTTTGTCCGTGACCTCTGGGAACCAGAGGGTATCCTCAAGCCGCATCAAGTGGGCGAGGTACTGTCAAACGACGAGGCCTATCACGGAAATGCTGCCGTAAGTTCGGTGTCCATCGCTGGTCCATACGGTTCGGGAGGCGTTGGCCAAACAGCGAGCCGCCTGGCGATTTTTAGTTGCCAACCTGCGACGGTCAGTGAGGAGCAAGACTGCGCGACAGCCATACTGTCGCGTTTGGCGCGGCGAGCCTATCGTCGTCCCGTGAGGGCCAACGACCTGTCGACGCTCCTTAGTTTTTTTGATCGTGGCCGTGAGAATGGCGGCAGCTTTGAACGAGGTATTCAACTCGCCCTTGAGCGCTTACTAGTTGACCCAGATTTTCTGCTTCGTATAGAACGAGATCCCGACTCGATCGAACCTGGACGTCCTTATCAACTGAGCGACATGGAGATTGCGTCGAGACTCTCATTCTTTCTTTGGGGAAGTTTGCCAGACGACCTGCTATTGGACGCTGCAGAACGGGGCCATCTGACTGATCCTGTTCAGCTTGAAGCTCAAGTACGTCGCATGCTTGACGACCCGAGATCCCGGTCGCTTGTAGATGACTTTGCTGTGCAATGGCTCCATCTCCGCAATCTGGAAGACGTTAAAGGTGATCCGGTGCCGTTTCCAGATTTTGACGACAATCTTGTTGAGGCATTCTATGAAGAAACGACTCGTTTCCTGTCCAGCACGTTGAGAGAGGATCGAAGCATACTGGATCTACTTGACGCAGATTACACGTTTGTCAATGAACGTCTCGCACGGCACTATGGTATCCAAGGAATCTATGGCAGTCGGTTCCGGAAAGTGATCGTGCCTAACCGTGAACAGCGTGGTGGTTTGCTAGGCCATGGGGGGCTGTTAGCTATTTCATCCTATCCGACTCGGACATCTCCGGTGCTGAGAGGGAAGTGGCTGCTTGATACGATCTTCGGGGCTCCGGCACCAACGCCTCCCGCTGATGTACCACCGTTACCCGAACGGGGCGAAGGTGGGAACACGACATCGGTACGTGACCGGCTTGAGCGTCACCGCCAGGCTCCGGCGTGTGCCGCGTGTCATGCCCCGATCGATCCGCCTGGTTTCGCTTTAGAGAATTATGACGGTCTAGGGGCCTGGCGGAATGTCGATGAATTTGGAAACCCGATCGATGCCACGGCTACGATGCCAAATGGGGTTGTGGTACAGGGGATGGCCGGTCTGCGAACGCTCTTGCTTCAACAGCCAGACCAGTTTGCCGAAACGGTAACAGAAAAACTTTTGTCGTACGCCCTGGGCCGTGCGCTTATGTACTACGATAAACCGACCGTTCGCACGATCGTGCATGATGCGGCAGCCGATGACTACCGGTGGTCGTCGCTCGTTTTGGGAATTGTGAAGAGTCCAGCCTTTTTGACTCGTAACGCCTCGTTTGTTTTGGCGAATTGAGAGAAGCCTTATGACAATCACTAAGAAATCGCTTCCGCGTCGTACCGTCCTCCGAGGTCTCGGAGTGACGATGGGACTTCCTCTACTCGACGCAATGGTGCCAGCCGTGACAGCGCTCGAGAAGACAGCGGCCAAGCCTATTCATCGCTTTCAGGCGGTCTATGTCCCGAACGGCATGGCAATGCCCTATTGGACCCCGGAGGGAGTCGGAACTCGTTTTGACTTAAGTCCGATTCTTTCACCGCTCGATCGGTTCAGGGACCAACTACTCGTGATTTCTGGACTGCGATCGTCATGGAATTACGTACACGCTGGGGCGTCCGCGTCGTTTCTTACGGGAACGCCGCGCGGTGGTGAGAACGAGACCGATGTGCTTGCGAGTACGTCAATGGACCAGATTCTCGCTCGGGAGCTGGGGAAGACGACGCAACTCGGTTCGCTTGAGGTTGCAATAGATAAATTCGCCAACGCTGGACAGTGTACGGCTGGCTTGAGTTGCGCCTACACGCAGACGATCTCCTGGCGAACGCCAACGATGCCTCTGCCAATGGAAAATAATCCGCGGGCTGTTTTTGAGCGATTGTTTGGGGATAGCGGGTCAGCTGACCCGGTGGTCCGGCGAGAGCGACGCCAAGAGAAGCAAAGCATTCTCGATTCGGTGACCGAAAAATTAACGAATCTTAAGATTGCGGTTGGAACGAGTGATCGGGTGAAGCTCGATGAATATACCGAAGCCGTCAGAGATGTCGAACGGCGCATCGCACTCGCTGAGGCGCAACGTGATATCGAGCCGTCGTTTACGGAGCAACCTTCGGGGCCACCACGGGTGTTTGAAGAACATCTACAACTGATGTTTGACCTCCAGTTCCTTGCCCTGCAAGCTGATTTGACACGTGTTGTGACGTTCATGATGGGGCGGGAGCAAAGTACGCGGCCGTTTCCACAAGTTGGGGTTCCTGATGCTCACCATCCACTATCGCACCATGAGAACATCCCGGCCCGCGTGGCGTTAATGTCAAAGATCAACACCTACCATGTTGAACTGACAGCAGGGTATCTAGATAGATTGCGTGCTGCGCAGGACGGTGACGGTACGATGCTTGACCATATGACTATCTTGTACGGGGCGGGTATTTCGAACAGTACAAGCC
>CAYFJM010000150.1:0-5470 GCA_964343415.1 uncultured Vicinamibacteraceae bacterium
TGACCAAGCCGAAGATATCCCATCCCTATTTCATCTAACACCTGCAAACGTCGGATCACTTTCGGCGAAGCGCTAAAAAACTGCAACGCCTCCCTCACCGTCATGTTGAGAACTTGATCAACCCGTCGCCCCAAATAGGTGACTTCGAGCACCTGAGTCTTAAATCTTTTGCCGTCGCAGTGGTCACAAGGCACAAATACATCCGCGAGAAATTGCATTTCGACGCGTACTTCACCTTCGCCTTCACACACATCGCAGCGTCCTCCAGGCACATTGAAAGAGAAGTGACTTGTCGACAAACCCCGTGCCCGCGCATCCTTTGTTTTCGCAAACAATTCACGAATGGGATCAAAGGCCTTTAAATATGTTACCGGGTTTGACCTCGGAGTACGCCCAATCGGTGTTTGATCGACAAGTACCACATCATTGAGAAGTTCAACCCCATTGATGCCCTCATGCGAACCAACACGCTTATCCCAATTGCCTTTCGCTCTCTTGATCGCTGCGTACAAGACATCGTGTACGAGCGTAGACTTCCCTGAACCGCTGACTCCCGTAACGCACGTCAGCATCCCGAGAGGAATATCGACATCGAGATTTCTAAGGTTATGCTCCGAGGCTCCAACGACAGACAGGCACTGCGTGCTTTTCAACCATTTCTTCCGAGTCACAGGAACAGGAATGGCTAGGTCGCCGCGTAAGTATTTCGCGGTCAGTGAAGTCGTCTCGTTGGCTAATTGCTTGTATGGTCCAGCAAACACGACCTTGCCTCCTCTCGTACCAGCACCAAGACCCAAATCAACAACATAATCACTGCACCGGATCATCTCCGCGTCATGCTCCACAACGAGTACGGTGTTTCCCTGTTTCCGAAGCTCTACAAGAATCTTGATGAGCCGCTCGTTATCCCGTGGATGTAAACCGATCGTTGGTTCGTCCAGAACGTAAAGCGTTCCAACAAGCGATGACCCCAAAGACGTTGCCAAATTGATCCGTTGGGCTTCCCCGCCAGACAATGTCGACGACAAGCGTTCAAGTGTCAGGTAGTCAAGACCAACATCACTCAAAAACTGTAACCGGAGACGAATCTCTCGAAGGACTCTCTCTACGATAACGGCTTCTTTCGAATTCAATTGGAGCTGTTCAAACAACAACCGTGCTGACGACACAGACAGCGCGCAAACTTCATCAATCGTACGACCGCCCACATGCACATCTCTCGCCTCTTGTCGCAACCGGGTTCCCCCACAGTCAGGACACGTGAGATAACCACGGTAACGACTCAGAAATACCCTGACATGCACTTTGTATTTCTTACGCTCAAGACTCTGAAAAAATCCCTGTATCCCTTTGTAACTCTTACCATCTCCTTCGATAACAAATCGACGCTCCTCGTCTGACAATTCCTCCCACGGCACTGACATCCTGATCCCGTGCCCCCGCGCAGCACGCTTCAACGCAGCAAGGTGTGATCGGTAATGCGGCTTACTCCAAGGCTCGATCGCATCCTTATTGATAGACTTCGCGCAATCCGGCACCACGAGATTCATGTCGAGCTCGATAATGTTTCCAAATCCATGACACGTCTGACAAGCTCCGAATGGACTGTTAAATGAAAACAATCTGGGCTGTGGAACCTCATACTGAATCTGACATGGACGACACTCGAATCTCTCGCTAAAACGATGTTGTGTCACTTCGGCATCGGCACCACTACTAGAAGATCGACTTCCTAGTTCGATCGCAAACGCTTTGCCTCCACCTTCCTGATAGGCCGTTTCTATTGAGTCTGTCAGCCGGCTTAACATGTCCGGCCCTGTTTTAACTCGATCAACAATAACGTGAATGACTTGCTCGCCCTTTAATGTTGCTGGATCAACGTCATCGAATGATACGACTTGGCCCGCATAGTAAATTCGACCGAATCCTTTACGCCGTAACGATTCGATCGCACCAACTATAGGCTCACTACCAGCCTTGTTCGGACGAACTTTTGGGTCAGAAGAATTCCTTCGCTTACGCGTACTCGATCCAGCATTGCTATGACCTTTGCCTATAACACTTTGAGCTGATTCTCGCTGCTCGACAACCCCATCAATACTAGCGTTAGCGTCATGCTGGACTCCTAGTGGCACTGACACAACTGGCATGCCAAATCCGATAAGTAGCTTGGTGCCGCGACGAAGTGCAAGCAAATCCTTCGCTGCTATTTCTGCTGTTTCTTGAATAACCTCATTTCCGCATTGCCGGCAAATCGTCCTCCCGATTCGCGCGAAAAGCAGGCGCAAATAATCATGAAGCTCCGTAGTGGTCCCAACAGTTGATCGTGGATTCCTCAGACTATTTTTCTGGCGAATCGCTATCGCCGGACAAATGCCGTCTATCTGATCAACATCTGGTTTCTCCATCCGCTCAAGAAATTGGCGAGCGTAGGCCGACAATGACTCAACATACCGACGCTGACCTTCCGCATATACCGTGTCAAACGCAAGGGATGATTTACCAGAACCACTAACCCCCGTCACAACGATAAGTTGCTCCTTGGGTAATGACACATCTACGTTTTTCAAATTGTGAGTCCGAGCTCCTCGGATGACGATGTGGTCCGTGGCTACTACCGATTTAGTCATCAAAAGACTCTAGAAAAAGGTTCCCGCTTTACTATCGATGATCTCTAACACTGCAACAGATCATTGTAGAGTCGCGACGACTGGCGAAGCAACCTAGTCTTTGCCTTAACGGACCTTTATAAAACAGCGAAACAAATAGTTCTCGCTACTTCTAACTCTAAGTCAAAGCAAATACACAATAAACACAGCAGGGCTAAGTTTTTATTACCCTGTGCTAACATGCGCTGTTTCGCGTGCACAGTCACCTGCGCATGTGTATAGGGTAAGACTTGTTTAGGCCGACGTAGCTCAGCTGGTAGAGCAGCTGATTCGTAATCAGCAGGTCAGCGGTTCGAATCCGCTCGTCGGCTCCAGTATTTCCTAGAGAAAACGAAGATTACGAGACAGGGATGCGGGCGCATCTACTGTTTGACCACCATTGGCTCAAACAGCAGAAACTATTTAGTAGGAGAGCCAATTGAGAAAGAACATAAACGACTTGAACGGCATAGAGCGACGGTAGTTTAGTAATCCGATGCTCTTAGTGAGGCTCGCAAGATCTCATGATCATTCCGCTGAACGATATGCCCGTTTGCGTAGGCTGGGTGTACCCAGTTAAATAATCGGTCGGCGCAATGTCCCCGCGCTGGTTGAGCCGTCGGAGCAATCAGGTCGGTACGATCCAGTTCAACGTAACCCTGAGGCGTGAATCTCGCGATCACCAATTGACCATCATCGCTATTGACGAAATAGCGGTCTCCATTCCGAACAAAGAATGCAGACGCGCACATCTCCTGCATCGTCAACTGGTCACTCATCCATAGTCGTTCACCAGTACGCGCATCCAACCCACGCAATTCTCCATACGAACCAACACCGTACACGTAATCGTCAATGACAATTGGTGTTGTTGTCATCGAATGAAGTCCATCGGTTTTGTCGGCGTCTGGACTGTTGCTCGATCCCTTCCACAATAGTTCAGCCCGAGGACTATCTGCGTTTAACCGCATCATCAACGAGCCGTTATAGAGTTGGCTAACGAGAAGATACGAGCCGCTCTTAACGGGTGTCGCGATAGTCATTCCGTCCCCCGTTTCGAAGGGTTGCTCCCAATATATCTCACCCGTCTCTGGGGACAACGAAGTCAAGCCGGTCGGATGCCAAATAACCAGTTGGCGGACTCCACCAGCCTCATAAATCACTGGCTGGCCGTATCCAGACTCAGAGACAACATCAAGCGCTCGCCAGATCTCCTGACCAGTCCGTTTATCAAACGCCACGACGAGAGCATCAGGATGACCACCGACGATCGCAATCAGGCGTGAATCATCAACAAGAGGAGCACTTGACATTCCCCACGGCGGAACCGACATGTCGTAGTCCTCAACGTAGTCGACAACCCAATTCCTCGAACCATCAGTGACATCAAAGCTTAAGAGTCGCCCGGTTGCGCCCACCACGTAAACGCTGTCTTCGTCGACCGTTGGCGTCGCTCTTGGTCCGATTGCATAAGACCCCATCAACGCGCGATAGGAAGTCTGCCATTCAGCTGTCCACAATTCGCCACCGGTCTCTTCGTCCAAGACCAATAAACGCTCCGTCCCATCAAGCGTTCGTGAACTAGGGTCTTCTGTCCAGTCCAGCACGAATACACGGCCATTCGCGACAGCCGGCCCCGCGTAACCCGAACCAATCGGAACTCGCCACTTTACCTCCAGCCCATCATCTGGAAACTGGTCGATAATGCCGTCCTCGTACCAGATTCCCTGACGTTCTACTCCCCGCCATTGCGACCAGTCCTGACCCACTGTGCAAATCGAAGATGCAAAGACGATCACTATCGAAAACGAGATGTTTTTCATAAATGGATTCCGCTCTAACGCAATGCACGAAGGGGATGGTCGAAATCTTACCCTTCGACAACCTAGCTAGCGTCCCGGTTCAGTAGGATCGGCGCCATCTCTGGGGGCACCAGTACCAGAGGAACCCATGAACAGCGAGGTCCCATCGGGAAATGTAATATCTCTGCCGCTACCGCGGCAGACCGGTTCACAAATCCTGTCCTTGCTCTGATAGCCGCGCACCTGAACCTCAGTGCCGACTGTCAAAATCGTCCTTGTAACTCCCCTTCGCAGCAGGGTGTTCGGTGTCCCCGCTTCCAACATCCACTCCTGAGCGGTGCCCTCGTCCATCACATAAATCCACGCGTGAGGGTTGATCCAATCGACCCGAGTCACCTCGCCCTGCACCGCAATCGGAAGCTGTGCGTCAAACTCAGCTGCAAAAGCGTGATGCGCGTAGACCGCGCCAACAGTCAGAGTAACCAATAACACGGCAGTCAATAAGAAACGAACGATCGTTTTCAGCATTGTTCTCCAACCCTCCGCTATTTATCTTCTCGGACTGCTGCTGCAGCGTCACGGTACCAACTCGCCAACCACTGATCCTCTTGAGCGTCAGTAGCTTGACCGCCACCGGCTTCTTCTTGGAGGCGTGCGCCACGCAACATCAACATCATAGCGAGATTACCTTCGTGACAAGCATACTCATAGACCAAATCCTCAGTCTGAACCATCTCAAGCGCAGTCGACCACGGCGCAACATGGCTAGAAGGATCGTCAACTGTGTATTCGTAAAGTAAACCACCCTCCGTGCGAGAGAATTTCTCGGTAAGCACCATATCCTTACTCGTCATTTGGTGTGCGGTATGTTCGTTAAAGTTCTTCGTAACAACCACTAAGGTATCGCCATCCCAACGACCACGGGAATCACCCTTCCACAAACGCATGTCTTCCGATAGATGTTCACTGTTGTCGAGTGGGATGATGCGATGGTCGTTAACCATCTCGGTAAAAATTGCC
>CAYFJM010000151.1:0-5399 GCA_964343415.1 uncultured Vicinamibacteraceae bacterium
ACTAAGATAGTGATAAATATCCCCACTTTCAGTGACAAGCCATTTTCTATTGAGAACATCTACTGTTTGACTGAGCCCAGTCCTTATGCGGTGATTCAGATCTTCTGCTCGCCGATTCGACTCCGCAAGAAAGGTTTCGCTCATTGCGAATAGACAAGCGCTCCAAATCAAGCTAAATGTAAAGATTGGAAACGCCATCCGATATAGGCTTATTCCGCAGGCCTTCATCACCGTTAGTTCACTGGTTTTTGTGAGCGCCCCAACCGTGACCAAGGTCGACACCAGCGCAGAAATCGGCAAAACGTAGTACATGAACTGTGGTGTCGCGTACCAAAAATATTCAAGCAATACCAATCCAGTCGTCTGCCCTTTAAAAAGCTTGTCTGACAAATCTATAAATGTTGAGATATAGAAAATACCAAGCAATCCTATGAAGGCTAGAAATACCCACGTCAGATAAAATCTTGTTACATACCAATCCAGCAACTTAACCCCTGAGAGTCGTCCAGGTGATAGCTCGAAAAGTGGGGTAGTGCCACCATCAAGTTTCTCGGTCTCTCGATCGTCGGTGTCAATGTTCGGTTGACTTTGTTGTGAAATAAATGGCAATCGAAAGCGTCGCTCGACAGATTTTGACCGCCAAACAATCAGCAGTATCCCGGACATACCAAGTAAAATATTCGGAATCCACATCGCAAGATGCGGTGACACCAGTTGCCCCTTGGCCATCGCTTCGCTGGTATACATCACAACGTAATACGCAAAAATGACGGCGATTCCGAGCGCGAAACTTGCAAGGCGGCCATCTTTCCGACTCGTTACTCCGAATCCAACACCGAGTAACGCAAACACTAGACACGCCATCGGAATCGAAAATTTCCGATGGATATGCATAATTGGTTGGTGGGCCGATTCACCCATTGAGACCATCGTGGCAGTCTCTGCCTCAAGTTGAGGAATAGTCAACTCAGCAAGTCCCCGTTGTGGCCCAGACCTGGGGAATGCTGACTCTGCGTTCAACCCGATGATCAATTCTTCAAACTCATGAACCTCGTATTCGCCAGGTGTCGACGGATCACTTCGATGACCGGTTCCTTCTTCAAGTACAACATCAACAGTTCGATTTTCGCGATCAACAGCTACGCGACCTCGCTCCGCAAGGTAGACAGTCGGCTGGTCCGACTTAGATGTGTCGGCTAGGAAGACCTGCCCCCAGCCACTGCCATCCAAAGCAACTTCCTGCGCGTAAAGCATGACGTTAGGAAAATCGTCATGGAACACCCTCGGCCTTACTTCGCCTTCGGCACGATTAGCGATGGTCGTGTAACTGAGTTCTCGAAATGCCTGATTCGCATCCGGTAACGAAACAACCAATATGTAGCAGGTAACAGCTGCTCCCACTGCAGCAAATGCCATAACTGGCGCGAGCATCCGTTTGATGCTGATCCCGCAGGCTTGCATCGCGACAGTCTCACGGTCGCCTGAAAGGCGTCCCATTCCCATCAATATACCGACCAGTAACGCCATCGGTATCGTTACACCAAGTCCCTGAGGCAGGAGCGTCAACATCATTCGAACAATCGTAAATCCGTCCACGCCTTTGGCGATTAAATCCTCAGCCACCTCCATAATGGGCGGCAACATCAGAAGAAAGGTGAGTACAACCAGGCTAAGTCCGAACGGAGGTATGACTTCACGAATAATGTATCGATGTATAAGACTCACGTTAAAACTCTTTACTAATTATCGGCGAAATCTCGTCAGCAGAATAATCCCAGTTAAAGAAAATTCGAACAAACAATTCGAGAACCACGGTTTTAACACTCGGGTAAATTATGAGGAGGGATACCCCCGTCGAATCTTGCAGCAGACCTGCGATTAAGAGGGGCGACACTATCACGCCTAACGTTGGGTCTGATAACATATGTTATGTGACCCTTTAATTCTAACAAGCTCATCCGCCGCTGGCTTTTACTTCTTTCAGCATTTCCTCGAGAGTTTCTATAAGTTCTTCCTGGGAAACCCTTGATTTTCGGAACGTAAGCCGCATGTTGTAGCTCTTGCTTGGAGGTCTGAACGTATAAACAAACGGCTTTGCCTTCCCGCCGCGCCCCTTGCTGACAGCTGACGCCTGCCTTGCCTTTGCCCGCGTGACACCACCACTCCTGGTCAACTTCTCAACGAAAGCGACCATCTTTCCCTCATCGCCCTGCCGAATGATCTCAAGAAGAAGGGACTTTGACGTTATGTCAGCAAGTCGGCAAAGAGACTTCACCTTTTCAGGCATTGCCTGTAGGTTCAAAGATTCCGTTATCGAAGTCCTGGACTTTCCAAGACGGCGAGCCAATTGCTCGTGAGTATGGCTGTACCGGTCAGCCAGCATGAACAGCGCCTCTGATTCTTCAAATGCGCTCAGTTCCTTTCTCTGAATATTCTCGATAAGCGCCAACTCGATCACCTCTGAGTCATCAACATCCCTGATAATGACCGGCACCTCTGTCAAACCAACGCGAACGGACGCCTGATAACGACGTTCGCCTGCTATGATTTGAAATCTCGCGCCTTGCTGCCGAACGATCAATGGCTCAATGACCCCCTTTTCCGCAATCGACGCCATCAATTCCGATAAATCGCCCATCACCTGACGTGGTTGGTCCGGATTCGGATCAACCTGTTCAATAGAGATCAATCGGCCGACCGGAGCACCAGACGAAGCGGCAAGCGTTTCGACGTAATGCTCGTCGTGCCGCATTTCCATATTCTGCGGAAGACCCCGTCTAGGCACGATCCATTACCTCCTCGCACAAACTGTAATAATCAGCAGCACCGCGTGAATCGGGAGCAAAACTAAATATCGACTCCCGGTAAGCCGGACTCTCCTCAAGGCGCACATTCTTAGAAATAACCGTGCGGAAAACCTTCTGACCGAACACCTTCCTTATCTGTTTCCGTATATCTCGAGCTATCGATGTCCGCTTATCCATCATGGTAATCAATACACCAAGGATCCGAAGATTAGGGTTCGCTCGGCCGCGAACTTTCTCAATTGTTTCAAGAAGATCATCAGTACCTTCAAGCGCGAAATAAGACGCTTGTATTGGAATCAATAGATGAGTCGCGGCTACCAAAGCATTAACCGTCAACAACCCAAGTGTGGGAGGACAATCAATTACAATGTTTGGGAATTCTCTCTTTAAAGAACTCAGGCGATCCTTTAAACGAAAGTGCGCGTCAATCTCTCCGACCAACCTCGACTCCAATTTCGCCAAGGCGATGCGAGCCGGCGCAACCGAAAGATGTTCTTGCGCTGCAGGTCTAATGACGTCAGACATCGAACACGAAGAGTCGACTATCGCATCGTAGATCGTCCGGTTGATATCCTTCCTATCAATAAAAGATAAGGTGCTGTTACCCTGCGGGTCTAGGTCAATCAGTAGTGTCGACTTCCCGCGAAGCGCCAAGGCTGCCGCGAGATTAATGGCCGTAGTCGTTTTCCCTACGCCACCCTTTTGGTTAGCGATCGCAACAATCATGAAAAAAATTTCGCGAGGCCAAAAGTTTCAAGAAAAAACTTGCGTTAACAACAGCCATGAGGAATGGCCGTATTGTAGGAACGCGATCAAAGCGTGTCAAGAATTCAAAAGATCTACTGGACAGATACAACAAAACCAGTCAAGCTGATCATCGCATAAGGTATTTTAAAATAAGGGCTTAGCTTGTTTGTCGGCCGGCCGACAAACACTACATCTTATATTTGCCCAGCTCATCTGGATCTAAATTCTCCAACCACTTCGACAAGCGCTCAGAGTCGCCCTTGTCTGGGTTTAGCTCTGCCTTCTTGGCTTCAAGCAGCACAGACTCCTCCGCAAAGATCGGCGCACCAACACGAAGAGCTAAAGCAATCGCATCACTTGGTCTCGAGTCTATTACAGAAACCTGCTCGCCTATTCGTATGCAGATGAAAGCCAAGAAAGTACTTTCACTCAGACCACTAATAACAACCTTCTCCACTGTCCCTTTAAAGTTTGAAATGATGTCTCGCAGTAAGTCGTGAGTCATCGGCCTTTGAGCCGTCACGTTTTCTATCTGTAGAGCAATGGCGTTCGCCTCAAATACGCCTACCCATATTGGCAGCGAGTGCTCTTCGGTCTTGTCTCTGAGTACAACGATAGGCATGTTCGTAACCGGGTCCACCATCAACCCTTTAATCGTCATCTCTATTTGCATTGCAAGCGCTCCAAAAATAACACTTCGATACCTAGACAGTTACCTGCTTGCCCCAGACACTATTGGGACCAGCGCGCATAATTTGAACATTTATAAGTGAGCCAAGACAACGTCCAGTCGATGGAAAGTTCACGATAACATTGCCACTTGTGCGGCCGCAAAACTCCCCGTCTCTTCGACGACTTTTCGACTCCACAAGAACCTCATAGACTTCCCCAACCATCTTTTGGTGCAAGGATGACTGCATACTCTTCTGGAGCGACTGTAATTCCGTAAGCCGTCTTGATTTTTCAGTCTCAGTTACTGTCTCACTTAGTCGCTGACTAGCCAGCGTTTGAGGCCTCTCTGAATATTTAAAAGAAAAGATACTGTGATAACGGACTTCGTTGACAAGACTCAGCGTGTCATCAAAATCGTCGACCGTCTCACCAGGAAACCCCACGATCACATCCGTTGAAAGACTTATCCCGGGAACCCGTTCTCTCACATCATCAATCAATGCAAGGTATCTCTCGCGAGTGTGCCGGCGACGCATTAGTGATAGCACACGTGTTGAACCAGACTGGACCGGCAGGTGAAGATGTTTGCATACCTTAGGTAGTTCCGCGACCGCCCCTATCATTCGACTGGTTACATGCCTTGGGTGCGGGCTCGCAAATCGGATCCGTTCAATCCCCGAAACGTCCTGTAACCGCTGCAGCAGGTTCGCAAAATCACACTCTTTAATATCCGGCGCCTGGTAGTGATTAACGATCTGCCCCAACAGGTGAATCTCTCGCCGACCGGTCTCAGCTAGACGCTCCGCTTCCTCTAAAATCTCACCCGCAGGGCGCATTCTCTCTCTCCCGCGCGTATAAGGAACGACGCAAAAAGAGCAAAAATCATTACAGCCCTCAATTATGGTGATGTAGGCTTTCACGCTCTCCTCGCGTTTCGCGATACCCAGGGGGAATGAAACGTTGTCATACGGATTAGTGTCTACATAGGACGAACCAGTGTTCTCGGCAGTTTCGATCGCAATGGGAAGTTGTTCTAGCGCTTGCGTGCCAATAATTACATCCACCACTGGCGCGCGCGTCAATATCTGTTCTCCTTCCTGCTGTGCAAC
Organism: uncultured Vicinamibacteraceae bacterium; assembly: GCA_964343415.1. GTDB lineage: Bacteria > Acidobacteriota > Vicinamibacteria > Vicinamibacterales > UBA8438 > DTWD01. The sequence continues at coordinate 5,336 of CAYFJM010000151.1, forward strand.
GCACCCTGTCACCGCAATCGTCGGACGTGAATCCAGGTTTTTATTCTTATACCGGTCAAGCCTA
>CAYFJM010000152.1:0-5388 GCA_964343415.1 uncultured Vicinamibacteraceae bacterium
GCCAATTTCTCGATGCGAATATGAATCTCAGTGCCGTCACCATCCCGTTTGATGAGCATCAAGGAACAACCGCAGCCGCGATTCGTCTCAACTCGTCAATATCTGAGGCCTTAGCGCAGTTAACTGCCGAACTTCAACCGACTGAATTCACCTCAGAAATAGAGAAAGCACTGCGAACAGCTTACGCGCCCGGGACTCGCCTAGTAGAAGCCTTCGCGCGTTGGCTCGACACACTACTCGGAAAATATGGGCTCGTCACGTACGACGCTTCGGATTCCAGAACAAAAAGCATCGTCAAACCCGTATTCGCTAAAGAGCTAGAAACGCTCGGCCGAACCTCAAAGCTCGCCGCCGCATCTGGTTTAGCTATGCAGTCGAAAGGTTACTCCGCACAGGTCTCTCCTGCGTTAGACACAACCGCGTTATTCTGGATCGATAGTCAGCGCAAACCAATCCGCATTGGCACCTCTGGCTTTTTGATCGATGGCCAACCCGTATCCGCTGAACACATACGTACCGAAGTCGAAGAAAAGCCAGAACATTTCAGCCCTAACGTCCTATTGCGCCCACTCATTCAAGACGTATTATTCCCGACAATCGCCTATGTTGCAGGACCACATGAGCTAGCCTACCTAGGTCAATTGAAAGAAATATACGACTCTTTTGGCGTTCCCATGCCACTGATCTATCCACGCGCAAGCATCACAATCGTCGATTCGCCAACAGTGAAATTTCTTGATCGTAATAACATCGACTTTGTTACACTTCAAGCCCACGATGATGCTGCGCTGAATACTTTGCTTTCGGAGCAACTTCCAGATGAAATCAACGCTGCAGTAATTGCACTCAGTCAAAATATTTCTGATCAACTCTCCAATATTAAACTGGCTGTACCGGACATTGACCCAACGCTTGAGGGAACAGTCAAATCTACTCAAGGGCGGATGGACAAAGAATTGCGACATCTAAAAACAAAGATCATTCAAGCTTCTAAGCGCCGACACGAGACGCTCCGACGCCAATTTTTTCGAGCACGTTCTATTAGTTTTCCGGGTGGTTCACCACAAGAACGAAGTATTGGCTCCATCTATTTCCTCAATCGATACGGCGAGGCATCCATTGACAGACTGCTCGAACAACTTCCACTAGCAGCAGGAAAACACTGGCTCGTAAAGATATAAGTTAATTCAGCAGATATACTGAGAGCCTTATAGGCAGGACAAGCATTGAAGAACACCGTCGTAAAAACAACTGTTTTATTGACTATTACCCTGCACGGGTGCTCTTCAAGTGAACCGAGGGGCACTCCGGCATCGGAATCGGTGGATGCCCACGCTGCGGAAGTAGCTGAGTCGCATGACATACCGTCGGTAACACCTGTCCCCGCAATACTTCCACCGATTGTCGCTCGAATCAGCGGTTCGACTACCGTGACTCGAGAAGAACTTGAGCGTGCCGTCCGAGCCAATGAAACAAAGGCAGGGCAAGTGGTGCCGCCTCAGTTTCGCGACCTAGTTTACCGCCGTGTACTTGACCAACTGATTGATTTTTATCTTTTGCTCCAGGAGGCGGAAAGACGTCAAGTCATTGCTACAGCCGACGAGGTAGATTCGGAAATCGAAAGAGTTCGGAGTTCCTACGAAACCCCTCAGGCGTTTGAAGAAAAACTCGAAGAATGGGAAACCTCTCTTGAAACACTTCGGGAGGAGACTAGAAAAGATTTACTGGTTGCCAAAACCATAGAAATGGAACTGGAAACCGCCTTAGCTATAGATGATGAAACAGTTCGCGCGTTCTATGACCAACATCCTGGCCAATTTTCCACTGGCGAGCTAGTTCACGCGAGCCATATCTTAATCGGTGTTTCTCCGACAGCAAGCGAAGCTGAGCGTAGACAGTCCTCACAAACGGCGAAAGATTTGCGCATTCAAATAATAAATAATGACGCCGATTTCGCCGACCTGGCTCGCCGATACTCAACTGACGAAGCCACAGCGAATAATGGTGGAGAACTCGGAATGATTGAGCGTGGACAAACGGGAGAATCGTTCGAAAACGCACTCTTTGCCCTTAAATCCGGAGAAATCAGCCCCGTTGTTGAATCGCCGTTTGGCTTTCACATTATTAAGGCAGGTCAACGTCAGGAAGGCGCCATTACTCCATTTCAACGGGCACAAACCCAAATCCGGAATATCCTAGTACAGCAAAAACGTCAGTTATTGATGAGTTCATTTCTATCAAATTTGCGTAAAGATGGGAACGTAGAGATACTCATCTAGAACTATCTCGATAATGATATGAACGAAGAAGTGTTTCGTGCGGTGCAAGATGTGCTTGAGCGAGGCCAATCTGCCGCTCTTGTGACCATCATCTCAACGCAAGGCTCAACACCACAGCGCATTGGCGCAAAAATGCTTGTCTATGCAGACGGGCGAATCGTCGGAACTATTGGCGGAGGATGCTACGAAAATGATGCGTTCTGGAAAGCTCGTCGAGCGCTTGACACTCGCAAACCACTCATTGCCAAATATGAGTTAACCGATGACATCGCTGAGGAATCTGGACTCATTTGTGGAGGTCAGATGGATGTATACATAGAACCACTTGAATCTTCGCCACATCTTTACTTGATTGGTGCAGGCCACGTGTCCTACCACTTGGGACGCCTAGCCTCAACCGTTGGATTCCGTGTCCACGTAATTGATGATCGAGAAAAGTTCTCTAATAAAGATCGGTTTCCAGATGCAGTCGAAATCGTCGTCGACAACATTCCAGAATGGCTCAACAAAACTAATATTTCTCCGCACGCCTATGCCGTAATCCTGACACGTGGACACAGACATGACCTTGACGCATTGCGCGCATTGGCAACTCAAGACCTTCGTTACCTTGGATTAATTGGAAGTAAAGCGAAGGTAACTCGTCTGCACGATGTACTACGTGAGGAAGGCATAACGGTAGAACATCCGGAACGACTTCATGCGCCTGTCGGCCTCGATATCGGAGCGATCAGCCCGGAAGAAATCGCGGTTAGTATCCTCGCAGAGTTGATTGCAGTGAAATATGGCAAGTTGGAAAACACTGAAGGCACGATTAACTTTGGAGTAAAAGCACTTCGATGGACACCCTTTGTGAAAGAAACAACACCTGTCACTGCCGACGGTTAAAATAGCGACCATGACAACCGGTGAAACGTTTACGCAAAACGGTGCCTACACGCTTTCCGAACGATCCAGTCGAATTCTCGGAGCATTAATTCGGCAGTATATAGATCGTGGTGAACCAGTGTCATCGTTGTGGCTAGCTCAGCATGGCGGCGTCGGACTCTCTTCAGCCACTGTTCGAAACATCATGGTCGAGTTAGAACAAAAAGGTTACGTTTACCAACCTCATACTTCAGCCGGACGAGTACCAACCGACCAAGGCTATCGATATTTCGTAGATCGACTTCTTAGCACCAGGAAAAACAGTCTATCGTCACCTTCGGTTGAGGCCCGCCTTAGACAAGCAGTCTCAGTGCGTGACGTAATCTCGAACGTGTCTCATGAACTCTCTGTTGCATCCCATCACCTGGCCTTCGCCTGCATGCCCCGTGCGGCAGCAGACACGTTTGAACATATTGAATTCGTCCAGGTTAACAAAGAGACAGTCCTGGTAGTCGTAACAACAAAAAAAGGAAACGTGTCCCAAAAACCAGTCCATCTCAACGAACCAGTAGACCGGGTCACTCTGACCCAGGGAGCAAATTACCTCAACGAAGAATTTATCGGACTTCCGCTGCGGGATGTCCGCGCTGAGATCGCTAAACAATTACGCCAAGAACAGATGCTCTATGACCAGCTACGTTCCCGTGCACTGCGATTAGCTAGTACAACACTGGAAGACCTGGAGCCCGCAAACCAACTTTTCGTTGAAGGCGCAGGTTTTCTGGCAAAAGAAGTATCCGATGGCGAAGACCGTGTGCCGCTTGGAATTCTTCAAACCTTGCTAACGATGATTGAAAGCAAAGACCTCATCATCAAACTTCTCAGTGAGTACATCGATGGACCAGGTATGACTGTAGTAATTGGAACAGAAAACTCAACCCCGGAAATGCAAGCCTTCAGCTTGGTTACTTCAACCTATTTCGACGGTGAACGCCGCGGAAGTATCGGCATCATTGGGCCAAGGCGTATGCGGTATTCCCGAGCAATTTCGGCTGTCGATTTAGTATCAACCGCCGTGAGCCGAGTACTCGTCGCTCAAGCAACCCCGCCACGTAATGACAGACACCTTAAACCCGAAAGAATCTGAAAATACCGTCCCTGCAGCCTCTAGCAACGCTGAAACCACCGAAATCCAAACGGAACAGGCGGTGGGACTAGACGCGACCGAACAGACCATGACAGAAAACAATAGTTCTGTAGAACCGAATGGCGTAGAAGATGAAAAATCTGGAATGTCTTCTGATACTTCATCTTCAAACTCTGAATTAATTGCAGAACGTGACAAATATCTCGATCAACTGCAACGAAAAATCGCGGAATTCGAAAACTATAAAAGAAGAATAAATAGTGAACGTCAACAACAATCAGAAAGAGCCACTATTCAACTGATTACAGAAATTCTCCCAGTATTGGATGACTTTGAGCGTGCGCTACAGACTTCTACTGACACTGAACAACCAGATGCTTATCGTACAGGCGTCGAACAGATCTACCGAAAATTGGGAGAACTCCTAGTAAAGCGCGGTGTAACGCCCATCGAAACCGTTGGCAAAACGTTTGATCCAAATTTCCATGAAGCGGTTGTGCATGAAGAAAGTGACAACCACCAAGACGGTGAGATTATCGAAGAATATCGTCGTGGCTACATGCTTGGCACAGACCTTTTACGGGCTTCAATGGTGAGGGTGGCTAAAGCGTGAGCAAACGTGACTATTATGAGGTTCTCGGTGTCCCGAAGGACGTTGATGACCAAGCGCTGAAAAGTGCCTATCGAAAACTTGCACTGAAATACCATCCGGACCGCAACCCTGGCGATAAATCCGCCGAAGAACATTTCAAAGAAGCAGCTGAAGCCTATTCCGTGCTGGCTGATGCGGAGAAAAAAGCTAGGTACGATCAATTTGGACACGCTGGAGTAGGAAATACCGGCTCAGCTCAAGGATTCGACCCCACTATCTTTTCTGATTTCAATGACATTTTCAGTGGTTTTGGCGACATATTCGGATTCAGTAATAGTGGTCGACGAAGAAGTGGGCCCGCACGTGGAACTGACCTACGCTACGATCTAGAAATCTCGCTTGAAGAAGCAGCCACTGGAAAAGAAGCTTCTTTGCAGATTCCTCGCGAAGAAACGTGTGAGAACTGTGGCGGCTCGGGTGCAGCTACCGGTTCCTCACCAGAA
>CAYFJM010000153.1:0-5338 GCA_964343415.1 uncultured Vicinamibacteraceae bacterium
AGAAGATGCTCGGTGGTGAGCATGATCATCGTAACGCGATCGTGTCAATCAACCCTGGAGCAGGCGGAACAGAATCTCAGGATTGGGCTGAGATGCTGCTTCGGATGTATTTACGCTGGGCCGAGCGTCGAGGGTTTTCCAGGGAAATCATCGAAGCGCAACCTGGTGACGAAGCTGGGGTAAAGAGTGCGACGATTACTGTCGCCGGTGACTATGCGTATGGCTCACTCTTACCAGAAGCTGGTGTCCATCGACTAGTTCGGATATCTCCTTTCGACCAAGCTGCTAGAAGACACACTTCGTTTGCATCAGTCTTTGTCTGGCCAGAGCTACCTGAGGATGCAGATATTGAAATAGACGAAAAAGATCTTCGAGTTGATACTTATCGGTCGAGTGGTGCTGGTGGTCAGCATGTCAATGTTACTGACTCGGCCGTTCGTATTACTCACTTGCCGACTGGAATAGTGGTGTCCTGCCAAAATGAGCGTTCACAGCATCGGAATAGAGACGCAGCGATGAGTGTTCTAAGATCGAGATTGTACGACCAACGGCTTCAAGAGCAACAAGACCGACTGGCGAAAATTGGCGGTGAGAAAAAGGATATTGCATTCGGAAGTCAAATTCGAAGCTATGTACTCCATCCGTACCGAATGGTGAAAGACCATCGAACGAGGTTAGATGAAGGAAACGTTGACCGCGTTCTAGATGGTGATATTGATGAGTTTATTAAGGCATTTCTTATGAAGAAAGCTACTGGGGCACTCATTCGAGGTTGAACTAATTGAGGCAGGTTAGATGCTCTTGCGAAAGGTAGAGTGTAAGGATCACCGCGACGCTATCTCCTAAAAGCGGTTCCAGGTTCGGTGCCTGCAATAAATGCTTCTTGGATTACGCCTTGAGCCCATGGTTCCGCTACTTCTCCGGTTTTGGGTACGATGGACGAGAACACAATATTCCCAGGCGGTATAAAACCGGGTGGTGTCTGACGATTGCCTATGTAGGCCTTCATGAAATCAATCCAAATTGGAAGGGCAACGCGTGCGCCTTGCTCGTTATCTCCCATGGTTTTTTTTTCATCGTAACCGACCCAAACGCCAACTGTGATATTAGGGTCGAACCCAACAAACCACGCATCTGTATATTCGTCCATGGTTCCGGTTTTTCCACCAACCGGCCAATTTAATTCTCGCTTTGCTCGTTGTGCTGTTCCACGCTGTACAACGCCACGCATTAAGCTCACCATGATGTAGGCTGTATCGGCTCTAAGTGCATCTCGAGATTCGGGGCGATGTTCTTCAAGTGTTCGCCCTTCCCGATCGACTACACGCTCAATCATGTATGGAACCATTCGTTTTCCTTGGTTCGGAAAGACCGAATAAGCGCTGGTAACCTCCATTAATGTTGCTTCGGCTGCTCCCAACGCGACAGAAAGATACGGTGGAATAGGCGAACTAAACCCAACACGCTTTCCAAATTCTACGACCGTATCGGGTCCTATCTCGTTCATCAACCAAACAGCGGGCACATTTCTGGAATCTTCAAGAGCCCATCGGAGAGTTATGGGACCTTCATACTCGTTGTCATAGTTTGTTGGTCGATACGGTTCTTGATTTGGACCAGCTTCGAAACTGGCTGGTTCATCCTCAAGAATAGTAGTTGTCGTATACCCTTGGTCAACGGCTGCAGCGTAGAGGACGCCTTTAAAAAGAGAACCAAGCTGCCTAAAGGCCTGTGTGGCACGGTTGAATTTACTTCGTTGGAAATCATAGCCGCCAACCATAGCTAAAACATGGCCTGTCTGATTGTCTATTGCTACTAGTGACGCTTCGACTTCAGGTTCTTGGTCCAAGGTCGCTTTGCCATGTGGCTGGTTATTATTTGGTAGGTCTGTAATTGTTACGTCGATTAGATCACCGATCTTGAAAAGCTCTTCCGCTCGCGTGCGCCGTGTCCAACGGTAACCATCTTGGTCGATCTTTAGTATGTGAGCGCCGACGCGAACTTCGACGACATCGTCCGTTATTCCCGTAACAACAGCAGGAAGCATATCGCCCACGGTAAATGGGTACTGCCAACGAGAATGAGAGAAGTCTCCAATAACTGAAACAGCGCTATCTCCTGTTAGGACGTTAGTGCGCGGACCTCTGAACCCATGGCGTTTGTCCAGTGTTCGGAGACCGTTAGACACTGCTCTGTTAGCTGCAATTTGTAAATCGATGTCAAGCGTTGAACGAACGGTTAGGCCGTCTTCGTATAGCCGATTCGCGCCGTATTCTTGCTCTAAATGCTGGCGCACTTCTTCCAGAAAATACGGTGCAACCGAATTGATACGTTGTTGTCGTTCTGCAAGTACGATCGGTTTGGCCATTTCTGAATCTGCTGTTTCAGGTGTGATGAAGCCTTCAGCGGCCATACGTCGAAGTGTGTAGTTTCTTCGTGCAGTTGCGCGTTCAATGCTTGCGAGAGGACTCTGGCGAGCTGGTGACTGAAAGATTCCCGCAATAACAGCCGCTTCCCCGAGGTTTAGATCTTTCGCTGTTTTTCCGAAATATAATTGTGACGCTGCCTCGACGCCATTTGCGGCCTGTGTTGCTGTTCCCAAGTACATTTCATTTGCATAAAGCGTCAGAATTTCATTCTTGGTGTAACGTTTCTCGAGTTGAAAGGTGTAATAAATTTCTCGGAGTTTTCGTTCCCAATTTTTCTCGAGTCCTAAGCGCTCTCCGCCGACCGTGATATTTCTTGCGAGTTGCATTGTAAGAGTGCTTGCGCCTTGGGCAAGTTCGCCCCGAGATAGGTCGGTAATGATTGTTCTGATTACGGCAGGGATGCTTATGCCATTATGTTCGAAGAATGCTCCATCTTCGGCGGCGACAATGGCATCTCTTAAAACTTTTGGAATTTCGTCATACTCGATGATGTCGCGCCGTTGGGTTTGAAATTCGCCGATCAGCTTGTTGTTACGGTCGAAGATGCGAGTGATCGTACCAGGTGCATAGTCATCAAGGTTTTCGATTTCAGGAAGGTCGGGTGAATAGGCGAAGAGCGCTCCGCTTATTAAGCCGGCCAAAGCCGTAATTGAAAAAAGACTAAAAATGATCGCTCTGCGGACTTTACTATCAGAGAATGGACTCACAAGAACTCCGTCTAGTGATTGTAAATCACTAATGGATTTAATTAGTCGCGTAGCGAATATAGCGCAACCGGGCGTTTTCTAAGAGATTCTTTGCAAGAAATCTTGTATTTAGTTTAATCTGACTTCCGAGGTCGGAAATAATTAAGAAAATATGTCTCATAAGTTGTTTATATATAATAACTTAATAGATAAATAGAGTATGTCGTGGCTAGGACAGCTACTGCCATAAATCATTATAATCATAAAACATGATATAGTTAGACTCATATTATTTCATCATTTAATTCTGGTTTCAGATTTTTAGTTTGAGTCAGTGTTTTTACGTATTTGCTTCGTAGCGATTCTTGCTGCGATATTGTTAAGGACAACGCATCATGAGCAAGATTATTGGAATTGACCTTGGTACCACAAACTCTGTCGTAGCGGTAATGGAAGGCGGTGAACCAACCGTTATTACCAACCCGGAAGGTAACCGTTTGACGCCGTCTGTTGTTGCCTTTGCTAAATCGGATGAGCGGCTGGTTGGTCAAGTGGCGAAGCGACAGGCAGTCACTAATCCTGAAAATACTATTTTTTCTATCAAGAGATTTATGGGGCGCCGTTTCGATGAAGTGGACGAGGAAATGACGATGGTGCCGTATGACGTGGTGCGTGCCAAGAATGGTGATGTGCGTGTTCAGGCGGGTGGAAAGGAAATGTCGCCACCAGAATTGTCGGCGATGGTATTACAAAAACTAAAGCAGTCGGCCGAGGAATATTTGGGTCAGTCGGTTAGCGAGGCGGTTATTACTGTACCTGCATATTTTAATGATGCTCAGCGCCAGGCAACAAAAGATGCTGGTCAAATCGCCGGACTTGAGGTGAAGCGTATCGTTAACGAACCGACCGCGGCGGCACTTGCGTACGGGCTTGACAAGAAAACAGATGAAACCATTGCCGTTTATGACTTTGGCGGTGGGACATTCGATATTTCGATTTTGGAAGTAGGAGAAGGAGTAGTTGAGGTTAAGTCAACGAATGGTGATACGCATCTTGGTGGCGATAACCTTGATCAACGAATTATTGAATGGATAGTTGGAGAATTTAAGAAAGATGAGGGTATTGACCTAGGCAAAGATCGTATGGCCCTGCAACGCCTTAAGGAGGCAGCAGAGAAAGCCAAGATGGAACTTTCGACCGTTATGGAAAGCGAAATCAACCTTCCATTTATTACGGCAGATCAGTCTGGGCCAAAGCATCTTCAAAGGAAACTTACTCGTGCGAAATTCGAGCAAATTGTTGACGATTTACTTCAACGGACGGTTGCGCCGGTTAAACAAGCCCTTTCGGATGCAGGGGTAGAGCCTTCAAGTATCGACGAGGTCGTTCTCGTCGGCGGGTCGACCAGGGTTCCGAAAGTTCAAGCGATCGTTAAGGAGCTCTTTGGTAAAGATCCACATCGAGGAGTTAACCCAGATGAGGTGGTGGCCATTGGTGCCGGTGTGCAGGCTGGAGTTCTGGCTGGTGAAGTTAAGGACCTGCTATTACTTGATGTGACTCCGCTGACTCTCGGGATTGAAACACTTGGTGGGGTCCGGACGGCTCTTATTGATAGGAATACAACGATTCCAACAAAGAAGAGTGAGATTTTTTCTACGGCAGCGGATAGCCAGCCCAGCGTCGAAGTACATGTACTTCAAGGGGAGCGTTCGATGGCTAAAGACAATCGTACGCTCGGTAAGTTTCATTTGGATGGGATTCCACCTGCACCCCGTGGAGTACCACAGATTGAAGTAACCTTCGATATTGATGCAAATGGCATTGTTAACGTATCAGCAAAAGATTTAGGGACAGGTAAAGAGCAGAAAATTACTATCACGGCGTCCAGTGGCCTCAGTAAAGAAGAGGTCGACAAAATGATGGAAGATGCCGAATCTCATGCTGATGAAGATAAGGCGCATAAGGATGCAGTGGAGGCGAAGAATCGTGCTGATCAATCGGTGTACGCGGCCGAGCAAATGCTGAAAGAAGCAGGCGACAAGCTATCAGCTGATGACAAGGAACCGGTAGAAGAGGCTATTGCAGGTCTAAAGAAGGCTAATAACGACGGCAATATTGAATCCATTAATGCCGCGCTTGAGACCTTAAATCAGGCACAGCAAAAAGCAGCACAAACTCTCTATGCAAATACGGCGCAAGCTTCTTCGGGAGAAGGCGAGTCTA
>CAYFJM010000154.1:0-5303 GCA_964343415.1 uncultured Vicinamibacteraceae bacterium
AAGCGGTTTAGGTTTACGATTCAAGAGGCATTTATGGCACATAAGAAAGGCCAAGGCAGCTCTCGGAATGGCCGTGATAGTCAAGCTCAAAGGCTCGGGGTTAAGCGTTTCGATGGAAACATCGTGCTAGGGGGGGCCATCCTCGTCCGACAACGCGGTCGCCGTTTCCGACCAGGTCTAAATGTTGGCCTCGGTAAAGACGATACTCTCTTCGCCACCGCTCCCGGGCGGGTACGTTTTGAAGACCATGGCTCGAGAGGTCGGGTAATTAGCGTAGTCCCTGTGGACACCCCGGCTTAACTCTTTCCCAAGCACCCTGTCCTTGGATCGGAATGTTCGTCGACAGCGTCGACATACAAGTCGAAGCAGGTTCTGGTGGTAACGGTTGTGTTAGCTTTCGCCGAGAAAAATTTGTACCGCGTGGCGGTCCAGATGGTGGTGATGGCGGACGCGGTGGCTCCATCTTCTTGAGAGCTAGTAACGACCTAAATACCCTAGTTAATTTCAAATACCACCCCATTCACAGGGCGCAACGAGGCTCGCATGGAGAAGGTTCAAATCGAAGTGGCAAATCGGGCAAAGACCTCTATCTGAACGTCCCAACTGGGACAATAGTTTTTGTAAAGCAAGAGTCTGAGCTGTCAGACGGTGCAAACACACTGCAGCAGCTAGTCGACCTGTCAGAAGCTGGCCAAGTATGGCAAGCAGCTGCAGGTGGTCTAGGTGGCCGCGGCAATCAACGTTTTAACAGTTCAACCAATCGTGCTCCTAGACGCTTTGAAAAGGGTCATTGTGGGGAAGCATTCACCCTCAGACTGCAACTCAAACTCCTCGCGGATGTCGGACTTGTCGGCTACCCAAATGTAGGGAAATCTACACTGATCTCTCGGCTATCGGCAGCGCGTCCCAAAATTGCCAACTACCCATTTACGACTTTAACCCCGCACCTCGGGGTAGTTCGTTTAGACGAAGAAAGAGACTTTGTAATTGCTGATGTCCCCGGTTTAATCGAAGGCGCGCACGACGGCCAAGGTTTGGGACATCAGTTTCTTAGCCACCTCGAGCGAACAAAAGTGCTTGTCCACATGATCGATGTAACATCAGCTACCGGTCGAAACCCGATTGAAGACTTCCAAACAATCCAAGCCGAACTTTCAAAATTTATAGCTAACAACAACTCTATACAATCAACGCCTGGTGATACCTCCGCATTAGCAGACAAGCAGCAACTCATTGTAGCAACTAAGATTGATGCGGTGGACGAAGAACAGCGATTGGAACAACTTCGAGGCGCGCTTAAGATAAAAGGCCTTCACCTCTATGAAATTTCAGCTGTTACCGGGCAGGGACTTTCACTACTTTTAGAAGGAATATGGGCCGCACTTGAACATCATGATGGTTCTTTTTCAACTGATTTAAAGAGGGACCGTCAACCCCGTAATAATTAAAGTGACAACTGTACCGCGCATCGGCATTCTCGGCGGAACATTTGACCCCATCCATGTGGGTCATCTCGACGCAGCTATGGCAGCGAAACAGGCCCTCGCCCTTAATGAGGTTTTGGTTGTGCCTTCGCGTCTTACACCTCATAAGAGTCCGAAAGAACAAGTTTCATGGCAGCACAGATTCACAATGTCAGAAATCGCTACCGCGGACATCCCAGACATGCGAGTAAGCGATGTTGAATTAAGAATGCCCTCTTCTTTACCATCGTATACGTCGTTAACACTGCAACAGCTTTCAGAAAGTGGACATAGCTCTCAGGAACTGTTCTTCATCATAGGAAGCGACGCTTTCTCAGAAATCGAACAATGGCACAACTACCCCCAATTAATTGAACAGAGCCACTTCGTAGTAATCTCCCGTTCAGGGCTCAGTAATACTGCACTTCGAAGAAAACTACCGCGATTGTCTGGGCGTATGCGCACAATATTTGCTACAGATAATCAGAATAAAGCCTTGGCCAAAACAACAAAGTCAACCGCGATCTGGCTGATCGAAACTAAGACGCGCAATGTCTCATCCTCTGAAGTTCGAGAAGCCATATCCAAACATCAATCGACGGAAGGATTATTACCCGCAGCTGTCAGGTCATACATTTCAAAGCATCATCTCTACTCTAAATAAGCCACAGACTGCCGTTTTACCATGATAAAAAGAACCCAACACTCTGTACTCCATCTTCCACTACCCGTCCGCATAGTAATCGACGCAATGGAAGACAAAAAAGCACTTGATTTAGTCGTACTTGACCTTAGAGAAACTGAAGCCTTTACTGATTTTTTTGTCGTCGCATCTGGTCAAAGTAATCGACAAGTCAAAGCTATCACCGATGCCATCGATCTAAGTCTAAAAAAGACAGGCCTGCGCCCCAATCATATGGAAGGGTACGATCACGCTGAGTGGGTACTTATGGATTGTTTTGACATGATCGTCCATATTTTTACTGAACGAACAAGAGAGCATTACGACCTGGAACGACTCTGGGGGAGCGCAAAACGCATTGCAGTGCAACAAGCCGTCCCATAATCAACCGGCCGAGCTCTTGACAACTTAACACCGACTCGACCAAAGGCTTAACGCCACTGTACAAAACACCTATCACAACTTATTTGTTAAAAAATTGTCGAGAGTCTCTGCGAGAGCAATCGCTACATTGTCTTTCGATTGCTCTCCGTCAATACGAACCCAGTCAGACTGGACAGCTTGACGCAAATAACTGCCTCTTACACGCTCAAGCATCGCAAAATCGCTTTCGTATCGATCGCGACCAATTGACTTTCTCGCCAGTGCCGTTTCAGGAGCAATATCCAAAAGAAGAGTTAACTCCGGTTGCGGCAAATAGACCTGCAAAGTCCGTAACCAGTCCGACTCAAGACCTTGCGCTTCTCCATAGGCAATACTCGACGCAACATAACGATCAAATAAAACGATCAGACCAGCAGCATCCCACCGCTCTATATCCGCTTTACGTTCAAAACGATTAGCAACATAAAGAAGCTGCATAGTCTCCGGGCCATACTCTCGTTCTCCCTGAAGAGATCTCGCAATTTCTTCACCGATCGAGGTTCCGTAATCAGGAAATGAAACGACCCTCGACTTATGCCCACGGGCACGGATGTGGTCACGGAGCATCTGCGCCTGTGTCTCTTTTCCACTTTGGTCAAGACCTTCTATCGCAACTAACATAATGCTGGCCCAATACTTAAAACAACTAAGCGACTAATCATTCTTCACATGCAAGTAATTCGTCTATATTTTGCCGACTTCGGATAACCTGATAACGATCTCCTGTTATCAGGACCTCAACAGGAAGCGAGCGCCGATTATAATTTGATGCCATCGTCGCCCCATAGGCTCCAGTATCGCAAATAGCTAAAATATCGCCTACCTTTGGAAGAACCATCCTGTGACCGATACGAATTACATCGGTCGTCTCGCAAATCGGACCTACAATGTCACAAATTACATTTTCCCCTTTTCGTTCAACGCACGCCTCAATTCGGTGAACAGCACCGTACAGTGCAGGACGCATCAATTCCGTCATACCTGCATCGAGAACAACAAAATAACGTTCACTACTTTGTGCTTTAACATCGACGACTGTGGCGAGCAACACGCCCGCTGGCCCAAGCACCCAGCGCCCTGGCTCTAGTATCAACTTCAATCCAGTGGGGGCTACTTCATGAAGAAGGGCTCCAACATACTCTTTAACCGGTAAAGTCTGCTTGCCATCGTACGAAATCCCGAGGCCACCGCCAAGATCAATATGTTCTAACGTTAAACCGTCAGCAATTAGTGTCTGTGCAAAATTAGAAACAGTTTTCGCGACGGTTTTTACCGGATCAATGGATATAATCTGGGAACCGACGTGCGCATGCACACCAACAAGTCGAATACCATTCCACCGACTAACCTCCCTAAAAACCGAACCGGCTTCATGCAGCGGCACACCAAACTTATGAGAACGACCACCAGTCGAAATTCCTGGATGACTCTTCGCGTCAATATCTGGATTAATTCGAATAGCAACTCGGGCACATTTATTTTCTGACAACGCAATCTGATTGATACGAGTTAACTCACCTATTGATTCGGCATTAATCGCTTGAATGCCTAACCCTACGGCTTGTGTTAGTTCCGTATCCGTTTTTCCAACGCCTGTAAAGACTATGTCCTTGGGGGAAACAGATGCACGGCATGCAACCGAAATTTCCCCCCATGAGTTCGCATCAAAAGCCGAACCAATTCGCGAAAGTAATCGCACGATACCCAGCGTTGAATTCGCTTTAAGAGCGTAATGTATTCGGTGAGGGTATTCCCCGACTGCCTCATCAAGTGCGCGGTAACGTTTAGTTATAAGGTCTCCGCTGTAGCCATATAGAGGCGTCCCTTCACTTTCGGCTACCTTCAAAAGATTTACACCGTCACATATGAGCGCATCACCTGTAAAAACGAAACCAGTCATAAAATAATTGTGACCGCGGCATTGTACGCGCAGCGAGTTATCGGTCTCTAAATTGCTAACATCCCTTAATCTAATTGAATTGATTCTCGCAAGGAGTAATGCGTCGGATGGTTATTAACCATTAACCCCTAGCAGTATTAGTAGTCAAGGATTTGCTAATTGGCAGACACGGAAGCACCCGCAACTTCCGGAGCAACCGACTTCACTCGTTCCGGAGAC
The DNA here is from genome assembly GCA_964343415.1 of uncultured Vicinamibacteraceae bacterium. Lineage (GTDB taxonomy): Bacteria > Acidobacteriota > Vicinamibacteria > Vicinamibacterales > UBA8438 > DTWD01. The sequence continues at coordinate 4,688 of CAYFJM010000154.1, forward strand.
TCGTATACGGACTCGACCAATTCCCACGCAGGGGAATTGTCAAGTATTTTTTGAGCAAAACTTGCATGAAGAGCGTGTCCACCACGATGAGCAACGACATGTCCAACTATCGGATATCCGACTAAGGCAAGATCACCAATCACATCAAGAATCTTGTGCCGTACAAATTCGTCTTCAAACCGCAAAACATTATTTAGAACACCCGTTTCCCCAAGAACAATTGCGTTATCTAGCGAACCACCTAACGCAAGACCCTTTTGACGAAGTTGTTCAACTTCGTTCAGAAATCCAAAAGTTCTCGCTGGAGCAATCTCCTCTATGAACGAATCTTCTGTCACGCGTTGAGTTCGAGACTGATGACGAAGCAACGGATGATCGAAGCTAATGCTATAAGTCACCTTAAAATGGTCAGATGGGTATACCGCAATTCTCTTATCTCCTTGAGAAAGAGCGATAGGCCGTATAACCTTGAGAAAACGCCGCGGTACATCCTGCGACTGAATACCTGCCTCGTGTACTAGATAGACAAACGACGCCGCACTACCATCCATAATCGGCACTTCAGCCTGATTTAGCTCAATGCTGATGTTATCAATGCCCAATCCGACAAGTGCCG
>CAYFJM010000155.1:0-5301 GCA_964343415.1 uncultured Vicinamibacteraceae bacterium
GCTCCATGATTGCCATGTCGACTCAGAAGGTCATATTTGGCTCGTTTCCGCCGGTACGGGAGTACTACAGAAATATTCCAGTGATGGCAGCCAACTTCTGCAACAAATTGGAGAATCTGGAAAATACGATTCTTCTGATGGGACCCGCGGGGGGCAACCGCTGAACTCTGACCAAGCGCAGTTTTTTTTGCCTGCTAGTGTTGATGTCGACCCGAGCAATGGAGATATTTATGTTGCTGATGGTGAGACGGCGCGTGGTAATTACCGGATTGCGGTACTAGACCGTGAGGGGCGTTTCCTCCGTCAATGGTCACTCAATCGTTCAGCGACCGAACGGGATTTGACTCCGTTGCCACACTGTCTGCGACTTTCGTACGATGGTTTGGTCTACGTGTGCGATCGGCAGGCTGATCGCATTCAAGTTTTTGATCGCATGGGAACCTTCATACGGAATATCGATGTGCCGTGGCCAGAGGAAGCACTGCCCGCGGTTCGTCGTGGTACGACGCGCGGAACGGCGGTTGTGATTGCTTTTTCAGCAGATCCAGTTCAGCGGTACTTGTTTGTGTTGAACCAAAATAGTGTCATGGTCGATGTAATCGACCGCCAGTCAGGGCGTTTAGTGTCAAGTTTTGGTGGCGGTCCTGGTCGTTATTTGAGTCAGTTCACACTACCCCATGGTATCGGCGTGGATTCGGATGGAAATGTGTATGTTGCGGAGCAAGAAGGTCGCCGCATTCAAAAATTTCGTGTCGCGCAGCCTTGAGGAGTGATTGGCATGATCTGTGCCCATGTCCATATGAGTCGGTGTGAACTATCAACCATTTTCATTCGTGAGATGATGGACTAACAAACGGTCTCGAATTGATTTGGGGTTCTGATTGGAGAGTTTAATGGCACGTCAATTTTATACGTTGGGGATATCTCTTGGAATAGTTGTCGTTTCAGGGTTGCCGGTTCCTGCACAAGAAGTTCCACGCATCGCTTCTGGTCGACCAGATTTACAAGGTGTGTGGGACTTCCGAACGATAACACCGATGGAACGGCCGGAAGATCAGGTGGAAGAGTTTCTTAGCGATGAAGAGGCAGCCAATCTCGACCAGGCCGCTATTGAGCGGGAAGCGAACTTGGCAACTCGACCCGCACGCCGGACGGAAGTTGATCCATCTGGCAATGTCGATCGCGGTGTGGACGGCGCGCCAGGGTCGTACAATAATTTTTGGTTTGATCGAGGGACGACCGTCATTTCGACGAAGCGGACATCACTCGTCATTGATCCTCCGGCGGGGCGAATTCCGCCGCTGACGCCAGAAGCACAGAAAAAACGTGATGACTTAGCGGTAGTTCGTAAAAATACTGGCCCACATGAACCGACACCGGGTGGATGGGTTGAGGATCTAGGTTCGAATGGGTTGCAGGTGCGATGCATAGTTGGGTTCAATTCGGGACCACCGATGACACCTGGTGGTTACAACAACAATTTCCAAATGTTTCAGACGCCGGATGAAGTCGTTATCTATAACGAGATGAATCACAATGCTCGTGTGATTCCATTAGACAACCGGCCGTACACAGGTCTGCGTCAGTGGAACGGTGAGTCTCGTGGTCGTTGGGAAGGCGACACACTTGTTGTCGAGACAAAACATTTCCTTCGGGAAACAAGTTTTATGCGCGGTGGAGCTACTAAGGATCTTGAGATTACAGAACGTTTTACTCGTGACTCGACAGACATTTTAGTTTATGAAGTGACAGTGAATGACCCAACGACTTGGACAACCCCATGGACCTATCAGGTGCCGATGCAGCTAAATCCCAATCCGATCTTTGAGTACGCATGTCACGAAGGTAATTATTCAATGGCTGTGCTGCTTGCCGGTGCCTTGGAGCAATAACGTTCTGTCGCAGTCGCGAAAAGTTATCTAGAGCGTATATGACGAACATTCTTTTCTTGTGTGTGGCAAATTCTGCTCGAAGCCAAATGGCTGAGGGGCTTGCTCGCGCGTATTTTGGGGAGCGAGCGAGTATTCAAAGTGCTGGGTCGGTGCCGACGACCGTTCATCCAATGGCGATAGCAGTACTTGAGGAACAAGGCATTGATATTTGCGCTCAGGAGTCCACCTGTGTGGACCTCGTTGACCCGAGCACTGTTGATGTCGTGGTCACGCTCTGTTCTGATGAAGTGTGTCCCGCATTTCTCGGTGAGGCCAGGCGGTTACATTGGCCGTTACCTGATCCGGCTGCACCAACAGGGACGGTTGTCGAACAACTTGGCCGTTTTCGTGCCGTCCGTGACGTGATTGTAAGCCGTCTTCCGGAGCTGTCCTTCTTTTGTTATCCAGACGCTAACTTTAATTTTTCTAGGTTATGAGAATCGTCGATAGGCCTTGGACCGCGTGTAGAATCTATTGGATAGAGCTCGGTTCTAGGAACGAACTCGTGAGCCACGGCGGAAGATATTAGCTGATGTTTCTTCCACTGGGTGACGAACCCAATCCTCGTGGTGTGCCGATTGCCACATATACCTTAATAGGCATTAATGTCGTCATTTACTTATTAGTCACGCTGCCAATGGGGACATTACGTCCCGACCTTGATGATCCGGTGTTGGCTGAGTATGTGCAAGCGTTGATGTCTCAACTTGGTGGTCGAGTGTCGCTCGATCAATTGTTGGCCCAAGTCACCGCTTATGACCTAGTGACATTTTCATACGGGTATCGGCCCATTGATCCGAGCTTCCTTACCCTTGGGACATCGATGTTTCTCCACGGTGGGTTTATGCACCTGGCGGGCAATATGCTGTATTTGTGGATTTACGGCGACAATGTTGAACATCGCCTTGGTCCTGGACGATTTGTCATTGCCTATCTTGGAACTGGGGCACTCGCGACGCTGTCTCATGCGGTGACAGACCTCAGTTCGGCTCTTCCAATGGTTGGGGCATCGGGTGCGATTTCTGGTGTTCTCGGGTTTTACTTTATTTGGTTCCCGCGTAACCGTGTTCGGGTCTGGGTGATGTTCTTTCCGTTCTTTATGAATATGGTTTATTTCCCTGCTCGTTTTGTACTTGGGATTTATTTAATACTCGATAATTTATTGCCTTTCCTAGCGACACGTGCCGTTGAAGGAGGTGGTGTTGCCTACGGGGCTCATCTCGGTGGATTTGTTGCCGGATTGGCATATGCCTGGTGGAGTGAGCGGAAAGAAGTGTCACACCAGCCGACAGAATATGAGACACCATCCGTCAGTTTTGATTCCGATCCCGCTTCTGTGCGTGGTATTCGCCAACGTATTGTCGATGGGGCTTATGAGACGGCGGCTCCTGATTATTTTCAATTGAGTGCGGCACGGACGACTCGATTATTAATGCCAGAGGATTCGATTCAATTTGCCAACTGGTTGGCGAACAACCAGCATCCAGATGCGGCACTAATTGTGTATCAGAGGCACCTTCGAGATTATCCGCTCGGCCCATATGTTGCTGAAGCGCATCTGGGCGCTGGTTTAGTTCAATTGTATTCGCGTAATCAGCCGACAGCTGCGTATCAACACTTGGTTATGGTGCTTGATGCCGAGCCACATCCGGACACAGAGTCTCATGCGCGAAGTGCGTTAACCGAAATTTCGAGTCGGCAAAAGTTCCAGGTTGGTTCTGCGCACTAGGGTGATCGGCGACTTAGTCCTTGAGAGATTGGTTCTGTGAGATGACTCACGAGTTCGCGGTTCCACCACTGCCCCTCTATTGCGTCTTCGGGGGTGGAGAACTGATAGCGATACAAGAGAAAACGGACGAAGCGAGGCGGTTGCTCTGGAAAAGGATTATGGCCGAGTAGGTCTAGTACTGAGGTGTTGTCTTCAAGGATATGCTCGGCTAGAGGGAAGAGCCAGTGAGCGTTATCTTGAGGACTGAGGGCGGCAAACCACATCTGCCAGTCGAGACGTGGCATGTAGGGTTGCATGAAGGCTGGGGGTTGTGTTTGTTTACCTGGTTTCCACTTGAACGAGTATTCCTTCCATTCTGATCCATTGAGACTGCCTTCTATGACGATTTCGGGGCGTTCGGTGGTCATTGTCCGAAAAAGGCCGTAGCTATTAACTGAGCGAATGGGGGCAATCCATCTCGTTGCGGTAAGTGTCCAGTCTGGCGTTCGATTTGGTGGAACGATTTCTCGAACAAAGGTCAGTGCACTTAGGATCGCAAGGATCAATGTGGTTACGCCGAGTGCATAGTCAGACAGACGCAGAACACGTTGTCGTTCAACACGATGTGTTGCTGGAATTTTTGAAAGAGATCGAGGTGTCACCTTTAGAAGTGTGTAATCGTCAAGTAGCGAGAAATACAGCACGAGGGTCAACAGATTAAAAAACCCATAGTTGCCACTCAGCGCGACCGCAACTTGAAGTACGCAAAGTAAGACACATCCAATTGTTCTAGTTTTTCGAAATGTGGGTGGAAAAAAAATAATTAATGGAATGGCGATCTCAATAACAAACATGAGTGTGACCGACATCACGCTAAACCAGTCAGGTGTGTTGTGGAGATACCAACTAATCCAAGTGGGCAGCGGTTGAGTTTCGTAGTGGTATTGCAGTGCTGAGAAGTTACGCCAGGAGGGGTCGCCACTGAGAAGTTTTGTTAAGCCGGAAAGAAACGTCAATTTGAAAGTGAGAACCCAGATCAGCCACCGTGCGGCGACAGCAGGTTGTTTTGTGTAAAGGCTTGCTCCATACAAGCCAAGGGGGCAGTAGAAGACCGCGAGCAGTCCGACTTCGAGTAACAGCACATCCCACTGGAACGAGAGAAACTCCTGTCCAGCAATTGTGAGAGATAGATATAGCCCCCACAGCATTCCAAAGGTCGCAACTGGGGTCACACTGGTGGTTAGCGCGACGGCTGACAGGATTACGCCCAGCCAACAAAGCCAGATTAATGCCGTGTCACTCGGCTGAATCCATAGAAGAGTTGGGAGTTGGTAATAGGCATCTGTACCCCAAAGTTCAAATGCACGCTGTAAGTAGAGGTGAATCGGCAGGAGTCCATTTGTGCCAATGAGTCCATGGATCTGCGGGACCAGCGAACCAAATGCGATGAAATAGATGACGGCTAACAACTTTAGGAAAAGCCACCGAGACATCACGAAACGTGGTGGTGCATTGAGAAAGGTCACGGTTTAGGGGGAACAGTCGATTGATATAATGTTTGTTTACGAAGTATTTGGGTGCCGCTTGCTGGGAGGTCGTTCAATGGTAGGACACGCGGCTCTGGACCGTGTAATCGGGGTTCGAATCCCTGCCTCCCAGCCA
>CAYFJM010000156.1:0-5269 GCA_964343415.1 uncultured Vicinamibacteraceae bacterium
CGCAGGGACTTGAACCCCGGACCTAGCGGATATGAGCCGCTCGCTCTAACCAGCTGAGCTACACCGGCACTAAGCTGAACATTATGTCAGGGGGAGGGGCTGAGACGCTAGGGCTTAGAGTATGAGCATCGCATCACCATAGCTATAAAATCGGTAACGTCTAGCTACCGCCTGTCCATAAGTCGCCAGGATCCTTTCATGACCCGCAAACGCAGCCACGAGCAAGAGCAGTGACGACCGTGGCAAATGAAAATTTGTCAATAACCCCCCAACAACCTGGAAGTCGAAACTACCGTGAATATATAAGTCCGTTTTCCCTTCGCCAGATCGCAAACGCCCTCCATTCAAACGCGCAACTGCCTCAAGAGTTCGTGTTGTAGTCGTGCCGACCGCAATAACTCTTCGTCCGTCATCAAGCGCGCGATTCACGGCGTCAGCAGTTTCTTCCGATACGTAATAATGCTCTGAGGCCACACGATGGTTTTCCACCTTCGCTGTACGAACAGGTTCAAATGTTCCATATCCAACATGAAGCGTGATCGCCTGCTGCAAAATACCTTGGTCACTTAACTGACCAAGGAGCTCAGGCGTAAAATGCAACCCCGCTGTCGGCGCAGCCACAGAACCCCGTATCCGAGCAAAAACAGTCTGATATCGCTCACGATCTGACGGTTGATCTTTTCGTTTGATATAAGGCGGTAACGGAATATGCCCGATGGCATCGATGGCAGTTTCAACATCATCACCCGACGCCACCAAGCGAACTATCCGTCTTCCATGAAAATGACAAGAGAGAACCTCAAGTTCGAGACAATGGTTATCCCGCTCAAATATCGCTCGGGCTCCTTCGCGAAGTTTTTGGCCAGGATGCACAAGTACTTCCCACCGCGTCTCGTCTAGGCGAGACAGTAATAAACACTCGACCTTGCCTCCACTAGGATGACGCCGACCCAACAACCGGGCCGGGATAACACGCGAGTCGTTAACGACTATGAGGTCACTTGGTTTGAGAAGACCGGCCAGGTCATAAACACGGTGATGCGATATCTCTCCCGACTCGCGATTCAGCCTCATCAAGCGCGCCGCATCCCGCTTTGACTCAGCTTCTTGAGCGATCAATTCGTCTGGTAGATGGAAATCAAACTCCGAAAGATCCATAGACGAGTCTGTCTAAAATAATAGAAGGCCGTCAGCACGATTTTGAGGTTTCTGTATTCGGTCAGATTTATCAGAATCTTACGAGAAAGACCCAGTCCTTCAAAAACCACTAACCCTTATGCAACATATTCTCAGAATGCCCACCGCAATAAAACCGCTCCAACGGTAAAACCAGCTCCAACCGAAACGAGCAAAACACGCGAGCCTTTTTGCAATCGACCATCTGCTCGCGCATCCGCTAACGCCAAGGGGATTGTCGCCGCTGTCGTATTACCAAACCGCTCAATATTAATAACAATTTTATCTGTCCCCACACCCAAATGTTCCGCCGCATTCAAGATAATGCGGCGGTTTGCTTGATGTGAAACAAACAGGTCAATGTCATCAGCATTCAGTTGATTCTGCTCCATTACGCGACGACAAATTTCAACCATTTTTCGTACCGCAAATTTAAATACGGCTGGACCATCTTGATGCACATAATGTAATCGGTCATCAACCGTCTCGTGACTAGCCGGTCGTAAACTTCCGCCGGCTAGCATTCGCAAGGCAGGGCCTCCGCTACCATCAATCTCGTGCGCAAAGTCAAGAATAGCCAATCCATCTTCATCAGCAGGTGACACCACGACCGCACCTGCGCCATCACCAAAAAGCACGCAGGTGGCACGATCTTTATAGTCGATAATCGACGACATCACGTCTGCACCAACAACCAATGCATGGTCATGCGCACCACTTGCAACCATATGCGCACCTGTCGTCAATGCATAAGTAAATCCAGAGCAAGCAGCACCTAAGTCGAAACCCCATGCATTAGTCGCTGACAACTTGTCTTGAAGCAAACATGCTGTACTAGGAAAAAACATGTCCGGTGTCGTTGTCGCGACCACAATGAATCCGATCTGATCGGCTGTGATACCAGCTTGGTCCAGAGCAATAGCCGCGGCTTCCTTACCTAAATCTGAAGACGCTACGCCCTTATCGACAATATGGCGTTCTCGTACACCAGTTCGCTTCAAAATCCATTGATCGGTTGTATCAACCATCTGTTCAAGGTCTGCATTCGTCAACACACGAGGAGGCACATAGGTGCCGAGCGATGCGATCTTGACCCTTCGCAAAGGACGGTTTCCAGCCAAACGTCCAGTCATCTCTTTTTTCACTCGAAGCCGTCCTTTATCGAATTGGGGTCTCTAGCACCAACAATCCATCTACAACAGGCGTGGATGGCGGTCCGGTGTCGGTAGACCAAAATAATCATACGCACGAGCCGTTGCCACACGGCCTCGCGGCGTACGATCGAGGAATCCTAACTGGATGAGATAGGGTTCATAGATATCTTCAATTGCCTCTTTTTCTTCGCTAATAGCAGCAGCAATACTATTTAAACCAACAGGCCCACCGTTAAATTTGTCGATAATCGCTCGCAACAATCGACGATCCGCTTCATCAAATCCTTGATGGTCTACTTCAAGTAACGTCAAGGCTTGACTAGCCACCTCAAGAGTAATCATCCCATCTGCTCTAACTTCTGCATAATCCCGAACGCGACGTAGTAATCGATTCGCAACCCTCGGCGTCCCACGAGAACGCCGCGCCAACTCACCGGTCGCTTCGTCGACAATCGGCACATCCAGTATACGAGCCGACCGGGAGATAATTTCTGCAAGATCACCTTCGGTGTAAAAATCGAGTCGATGCACTAAACCAAACCGCGCCCGGAGGGGTGACGTCAATAAGCCTGCTCTTGTCGTCGCCCCTATCAACGTAAACTTCTGGAGCGGCACCTTAACCGATCGTGCCCCAGGACCTTGACCAATGACGATGTCAAGTTCGTAGTCTTCCATAGCTGAGTACAAAATCTCCTCTATGGCCGAGCTCATCCGATGGATCTCATCAATAAAGAGCACTTCCCTATCTTTTAAATTTGTTAGGAGAGCCGCCAAATCACCTGGCTTCTCGAGTACAGGACCAGATGTACCACGAACCTGCACCCCAAGCTCATTCCCAATTACATAGGCCAACGTAGTTTTACCAAGGCCTGGTGGTCCATACAGTAGTACGTGATCCAATGCTTCTTCACGGTTTCGAGTCGCCGTTATCGCAACTGTCAGATTCTCCCTAACACGGTCTTGTCCGATGTAATCATCAAGGCGGCGAGGACGAAGTCCTGCTTCGTATTGAGCGTCCTCATCAACTTGGACTGAGCTAAGGATGTTATCTGTGTTCATTTTTTATCGAACACTTTCCAATCGCGCATTTCCCTTTAGTAGGGTTTGCACTTTGACTATTTTGCTAATTCTCGAAGCGCCTGCCGCAACGTTTCCTCGAAAGTATGTAATTCTCCAGTCAAAACCTCTTCAACCGCACGCTCTACTAAAGGTTGATGATAGCCGAGGTTCGAGAGCGCCGACATCACATCGCTTCGTAATTGTTCAGTCTCATTTTCGAAATCTTTTGTCGCACCTTCAATCACTATATTCGACGGCAACTTATCCTTTAGTTCAAGACTGATCCGCTCCGCCGTTTTTTTTCCCACACCAGGAATCCCCTGCAATCGAACGATATCGTTTCCCTGTATCGCCCGAAACAAGTCAGGAGGTTCAAGACCAGAAAGAACAGCTAGCGCAAGGCGAGGCCCAACACCACTGATCGAGATGAGGCGCACAAATAAATCGATCTCTAGCTGCGTCGCAAACCCAAAAAGCGACAGTGCATCTTCTCGAACGTGAGTATGTATCCGCAAGTCAACTTCCGCACCTAGTTCTCCTAAAGCATAAAATGTTGAAAGCGGCACACTGACTTCGTAGCCTACGCCACCAACATCCACGACAAGACTACTAGGGGTCTTCTCCGTCAACAAACCATGCAAAGTCGCAATCATCGATAAACCCTTGCACTAATAACCAAAGATCTAAGAACCATTAATGGTTCAATCGCACGGCAACAATTTCTTCGCCTAATGTCACCGTATTGCTGCACAAACAGATGACCGCCCTTCATTGTTCGATCTAATCCGGTCGATAACGACGCCAAGTTCGTGCAACACCCTTAGTCGAACGCAACGAAACTTGTGTTTCAGCAGACCCAACCAAATGCGCATGGCAAATCGCAACCGCCAAGGCATCTGAAACGTCGAGTGTTTGAGGCGGACTCTTTAATCCTAATAACAGCATCACCATGTCACGCACCTGCTGCTTGTCTGCTCGACCGTACCCAACTACTGCTTGCTTCACCTGTGTTGGCAAATATTCGGCAACCGATATACCGGCTTCTGCTGCAGCCAACATCACTACCCCTCTCACGTGACCCAACTTTGAAGCACTACGAGCATTGCGCGCATAAAATAAGTCTTCGATCGCAACAACTTCAGGCTCATGAGTTCTTATTATTTTTGAAAGGCCAGCATGTACCGTTAACAATTTTTCAGGGAATGTTGCTCGGGGGGGTGGAGATATCACACCACTTGTCAGAACCCCTAACCGACTCCCAGACATATGGATACATCCGTATCCAGTGTGCACGGAGCCAGGATCGACCCCGAAAATTCTCACGCGAGCGAGGCCTCAATCTCCTTTGTATCAACATCAAAATTTGACCAAAGATTTTGAACGTCATCCTGGTCCTCCAATACGTCCATTAGTTTGATCATTTGCTGTGCCTGCTTACCTTCGAGTCTGATTAAATTCTGGGGTAGCATCGCAATCTGAGCCGACATTGGTTCAACCCCGGCAGACGTAACCGCCACTCGAATTTCTTCAAACAGTTCAGGGGAACTAATGATTTCCCAATTTTCACCCTCATCCTTAAAGTCATCAGCGCCTGCCTCAATCACAGCGGCCATCAATGTCTCTTCATCAACACCGGCTTTTTCGACCACAATATATCCATGCTTCTCAAACATCCACGCAACAGAATTCGTTGTACCAAGATTGCCGTTATGTTTTGAAAGTAAGTGTCGTATCTCGCCAACGGCACGGTTGGTATTGTCCGTCATACATTCGATAAGGAGGGCTGCACCACCCGGCCCATACGCCTCGTAGGTTACCTCTTCGTAAGACACGCCAGGCTCTTCACCAGTGCCTCGTCGAATCGCCCGTTTAATATTATC
>CAYFJM010000157.1:0-5227 GCA_964343415.1 uncultured Vicinamibacteraceae bacterium
CGGCAACCCCCTTCGTAATATCCCCAGAATAGCGACCCCCGCCGTCGGCGATGATGGGGATACCAGCCTCCGCTGCGGCCACGGCGCAATCCATAATGGCACTCACCATCGGCACACCGATTCCGGCGATGATCCGTGTTGTGCAGATGGATCCTGAGCCGATCCCGACTTTAACGGCGTCGACACCCGCATCAATCAATGCCTTCGTTCCTGAGGCTGTCGCCACGTTGCCAGCAATTAAGTCAATATCGGGAAAATGCTTTCGTAGCTGCTCGGCCATGTCAAGCACGTTTTGCGAATGGCCGTGTGCACTATCGAGAACAAGGACATCAACATTCGACGCGACAAGCGCTTCTGCGCGTTCGATGGTGTCTACCGCAATCCCAACCGCGGCTCCAACGCGAAGTCTGCCGAGACTGTCTTTCGAGGCTAACGGGTATTGAATCGCTTTTTTGATATCTTTGACGGTAATCAGGCCACGAAGATTGAAATCCTGATCCACCACCAATAACTTTTCGACACGATGCTGATGGAGAATCTCCTTGGCCTGATCGAGTGTTGTTCCGACAGGAACCGTGATGAGTCCTTCAGAGGTCATGACCTCAGAGATCTCGCGGTCGACATTCCGTTGAAAGCGCAGATCTCGATTCGTCAGGATGCCGACGAGGCGCCCTTCGTTCCGACCATTCTCCGTGATAGGAACGCCTGAGATGCGATACTTCTTCATGAGTTCAAGCGCTTGAAATACACTAGATTTCGGCGACAACGTAATCGGATTGACGATCATGCCGCTCTCTGAACGTTTGACGCGGTCGACTTCGGCCGCCTGCGTCGGAATATCGAAATTCTTGTGAACGATTCCGATTCCGCCAAGTTGCGCCATCGCGATTGCCATGTCGGATTCCGTCACGGTATCCATCGCGGAGCTCAATAACGGCACGTTGAGTGAAATATTTCGGGTGAGTCTTGAAGTGATGTCGACGGCACTCGGCAAGACCGTCGAATGTTTCGGAGTCAGCAACACGTCATCGAAGGTCAATGCCGTTCTGATAGTGGTGACCGTTGGATTAGTCGTTGCGCGGTCGGTCTGTACACTCATGAGTGACCTCTATACCTTGTTATAAATTTACGCGCCGTGACATTTCTTATACTTCTTCCCGCTACCACAGGGGCATGGATCATTCCGTCCAACTTTCGCGACGTCCCGTCGCACCGTTTTAACCTTGGCATCATCACCCCCTGTTCGTGGCGGTGTGGGGGCACTACTTGAGACCATCGGCGGCCCACCGGTGAAAGCGGATGGCTGGGCCGTAGGATCGTTTAGCGTAACCGGCGCACTACTCCGGATCCTGGGGGTGTTACTCAATGGATCCACTCCATCATTTTTGACTGGACGTAATCGCCAGAGATAGCGGATCGTTTCCTCATCGATCCGTTCCTTCATGGACTGAAACATTTCGAAGCTTTCCCGTTTGTATTCGACTAGTGGATTTCGTTGCCCATACCCGCGCAAGCCAATCCCCTCCTTAAGATGGTCGAGCGAATACAGGTGATCTTTCCACTGAGAGTCAACGACCTGGAGCATAATGTCGCGTTCGACGCGACGCATGACCGCGGGATCAATGGTCGTCTCTTTGTCGGTATATGATGCCTGCACGGCGCCCCAAAGGGCGTCGTGCATTTCATCCGGATTCTTATCGGTTAAGTCCAACTGATCTGTGTGTAACGCTGGAAGTGAGAACAGGTCAATCACATCTTGCTTTGTCGCTTCAAGATCCCATTCTTCTGGCTCGATGTCCTCGCCACAATATGTTTGCACTGTTCCGTTGACCGCATCCTCCGCGAGTGTCATAAGGTACGTTTTTGTATCAATCTCTTCGATTGTTCCATCATCATCGACTCGTACCGCGCCTTCGAGCAGTTCTCGACGCAACGCATAAACGTTCTCACGTTGCTTATTCATGACGTCGTCGTATTCAAGCAGATGTTTTCGTACCGAAAAGTTTTGTCCTTCAACTTGTTTTTGTGCGCGAGCCAGAGATTTCGTTACCATTGCGGCCTCGATCGGAACATCTTCCTCCATGCCCATTTTGTCCATCAAAGACTGAAGACGTTCGCCTCCAAAGATGCGCATCAGGTCATCTTCAAGTGACAGGTAAAATCTGGATGAACCGGGATCTCCTTGGCGACCGGCTCGCCCGCGGAGCTGGTTATCGATACGACGTGCTTCGTGCCGCTCTGTTCCGATGATATGTAAGCCGCCGGCCTCCACAACGACATCATGGTCTGCGTCTGTCTCAGCCTTAAAATGGCCAAAGATGCGTTCCCAATCCGACCGTGGCACGCGAAAAAATCCGTCTTGGAAGAAGTACACATACTCCTCGTCATCAACGAACTTCTGTTCGCCGGGTGCAAGTCGTTCCGCAACTTCTTCCGCGAGTGCCTGCCGGCGTGCCATGTGTTCCGGGTTTCCGCCAAGAAGAATGTCGGTACCGCGACCAGCCATATTGGTCGCGATCGTGACGTTTCCCGAACGTCCCGCCTGCGCAACGATTTCGGCTTCCTTTTCGTGGTACTTCGCATTCAACACAACATGTTTAATTCCACGCCGTTTGAGTAAATTTGAGATTTGTTCAGATTTCTCGATCGAAACGGTACCCACAAGGACAGGGCGTCCGGCTTCCTGAGCCTCAAGGATATCGTTCACAATAGCAGTATGCTTTTCTTTAGCCGTTCGATAGATTTGATCGGGGAGTTCAAGCCGAATCAAATCGCGATTTGTTGGTGCGGCGAATACATCAAGATTGTAGATTTTTGCGAACTCAGTCGCTTCCGTCTCTGCTGTCCCGGTCATGCCGGATAATTTTTCATATTTCCGGAAATAATTTTGGAACGTGATGGTCGCGAGGGTTTGGTTTTCTCGTTCAATTTTGACTTTTTCCTTCGCTTCGACAGCCTGATGCAAGCCGTCACTCCAACGTCGCCCAGGCATAAGACGTCCGGTGAACTCGTCGACGATAACGACCTGATTGTCTTTGACCATATAGTCGACATCGCGCTCGAAAATATTATGCGCGCGAAGAGCCTGGTTAATGTGGTGAAGAAGTGGCATGTTAGCGGGATCATAGAGCCCACCCGGTTGAATCCGAGCCTTCAACATCGCTTCACACTTCGCCATTCCGCTTTCCGTCAGTGTGACGGTTTTATGTTTTTCGTCTTTAAGAAAGTCGCCGGTCTCCTCAAGCGCTTCACGTTCTTCGGCAGGCACGTTGCCTTGCGTGATAGCCCCCATTTTGAGTCGTGGAATGATGCGGTCGACTTCGTAGTACAGGTCAGTCGATTGCGCGGCTGGACCAGAGATAATCAACGGGGTCCGTGCCTCGTCAATTAAGATACTGTCGACCTCGTCGACGATGGCAAAATTGTGTGGCCGCTGAACAAATTGCGCCACATCGAACTTCATATTGTCGCGCAAGTAGTCGAACCCGAATTCGTTATTGGTACCGTAGGTAATATCGCTTCGATAGGCTGCGTGCCGATCGGCATCCTTGATGTCATGCTGGACGACACCCACAGACATTCCAAGGAAGCGATAAATTCTCCCCATCCAGTCAGAGTCGCGTCGAGCTAGATAGTCGTTAACAGTAACGACATGGACACCCTTACCGTCAAGCGCATTCAGATAGGCTGCCAACGTCGCAACAAGGGTTTTGCCTTCGCCAGTTTTCATTTCGGCAATCTTGCCGCGATGCAACATGATCCCGCCGATTAGTTGGACATCAAAGTGGCGCATCTGAAGTACGCGCCAACCGGTTTCGCGTACCACGGCAAAGGCTTCGACTAGGAGATCGTCTAGAGAGGCACCTTGATCGATTTGTTCACGAAAAAAGATCGTTTTTGCTTGAAGTTCAGCGTCGCTCAGCCTTTGAATGTCTGGTTCACGCGCACTAATTTCTGCAACGAGCGGTTGGACCCGCTTCAGGTCACGCTGGTTCTGTGTACCGAAAACCTTGGCTAGTAAGGTATCCAGCATCAGATGTCAGGACCTATGCACAATATAAATACTGGACAAAGAATGAAGGATTGTAGTGCTCAAGTGCACACTTGGCAAACGAAAGCGTATAGCGTGTCAGCCGTAAGTTAGTTTGCCGAGACCGCATCAGTTTCGGGAAGAAGGCGGAGAGGGTTCAGTGTTCGCCCGTTTACAAGCACTTCATAATGAACGTGAGCACCAGTGGCACGCCCCGTCGCTCCAACATAGCCAATGATATCGCCCCGTTGAACGGTATCGCCAATTTCGACGGCGTAGTCAGCGAGATGACCATAACGCGTAATCAAGCCAAATCCGTGGGCGATTTGAATTAGTTTCCCGTAATCGCCGCTCCGACTCGCTGCTGTCACGCGACCTGTAGCAGTCGCATAGACCGGCTGTCCTCGTCGTGTGGAGATGTCAATGGCGGGATGATAATCTCGCTCTCCCGTAAAAGGATCTTCTCTGTATCCATATGTCGCCGAGAGCCATCCATCTGCCGGCCACATGTTCGGCGTAGCATCAGCCAGTGCCTCGCGGAGCGCCACGCCGTGGCGGATGTTCTGCAACCGTTGGTCTACAGAACCGAGAACGCCAGCCAACATATCGAACGTATCCGTCGGTGCAACCGCCGGAACACTATAGCCATTCGAAGTCGCACGAACAGATTCAGGCAGTTGCTCAAAACTCGGTGTTTCTAATGCGGTAATTTCGAGTCGAGAGGATAAATCTGTGAGGCCACCCTGAAGGTCGGAGATACTTTTTATGAGTTCAGATGCTGTAACTCTATATCCAGAATTCTCTAGTTCAAGTTTGGCGTTTTGCAGGCGAAGTTGCTCGATTTCAGAATGTGCCGCCCACCGGCTATGCACCGTATACGCAATGGGAATCGCTAGTAGTACCAGGCAGATAGCTACAACTGGACGCAGCGAAACGGTAAAGCGGCGTACGACTCCACTGGCGCGGTCGGCGATAATACACGTGTAGCGCTTCGGGATCATAGGATTGGTAAATCGAACGAAATAACGCTCCAGATTACCATAGTCTCGGTGCGAAAAAAAGACGAAGCCTCGGGAATAGAAACGCAGTTGGTCAGAAAAGATATCGTCAACCTCGGCGCTGAAACGAGTCATTCTGGTGGTCACCGCGATTCGAAATAATTATTGAAGTGGATTACGCGCTCTCCGCGGTTATTAT
>CAYFJM010000158.1:0-5205 GCA_964343415.1 uncultured Vicinamibacteraceae bacterium
CAAGCCGTTACTTATTTGGCCACGGCGCCCAAGAGTAACGCCGTTTACTTCGGATACGCGAAAGCAGCCACAGATGCGCATCAGGAGACAGCGGACCCAGTACCTCTTCACTTGCGTAATGCACCAACCACACTCATGAAGCAACTCAACTACGGAAAAAATTATGAGTACGCGCATAACGACAAGGATGCCATCACTGGCATGGATTGCTTGCCGTCATCACTCATGGGCAGGGAATATTACCGACCGACAACACGTGGGTACGAAAAAGACATCTCAAAACGACTCAATGCCTGGAAAAACTTAAAGCAACAAAAGCGAGACAATGCAAAGGACCCTAAAGAATGACGGTTCTCTTCTACTACACGGGACGCGCATTGCAATTACTCGGGATGTGGTTGCTATTGATCGCAGTTGTCACTGCCGGTCCACTTGGCCCAAGTCCTCGAGTATTCGGCGTTGGAATTGCAATATTTGTTGCCGGGTGGTTTATCGTAAAAAAGCAATCCAAAGAATAAGAGGTCACTCGGGTAGGGCCAAAGCGATGTATTCACTTGGCATATCCTCCCACCCCACCGTCACAACAATATACTGCCGACCGTCAACCATATACGTCATAGGTGCTGCTGTCGTACCGCCCGGCAATTCGACCTCGCCAAGCACATCACCCGTTAATTTGTCGTACGCTCGAAGCATCTTCCCACCGGTACCACCCCAGATCGGCTTCAGCACGACAACACCGGTATTCCCTCCTTCCCCGAGAATAACCAGTGTTTTCGTAACCAGTGGCGATACTCGGCCAGTCTGTCCAAGATCAGGAAGATCGAGATCTTTGAGAGCTGGGTGATCGGTTGGTCCACGACCGTTGGCGACCGACCAAAGGATTTCTCCCTGGTTTAAATCGATGGCAACCAACCGACCAAAGGGAGGCTTAAATAAAGGTAATTCTTGCGGGCCTTCGACAGGGGCAAGCGAGTGCAGTACGAGGTTCATATCAGATCGCGGATGCTCGGACGGAACAATTCCAATTACCGACTCACTATGAACCGATGGGACATAGAGAATGCCATGTTCTGGATCGACAGCCGCTCCACCCCAATCCGCCCCACCAACAACACCAGGCATCTGGAGCGTGCCCTGCGTACCGCCTACTTCATTGTCGATCAACGAAGGCGGCGTAAACAATGGGCCAGTTACGTGGTTCGTAAAAATCTCCAGCGCTTCCCGACGAAGTTCAGGCGTAAAGTCAATTAAATCATCGACACTTGTTCCCTGTTGATCGAACGGTGGAGGTTTAGATGGAAAAGGTTGCGTAGGGGCATACCACTCACCTGGAACATTCCCGGTAGGAACCGGGCGTTCCTCAATTGGCCACACCGGCTCTCCAGTCGCTCTGTCAAACACATACGTAAACGCTTGTTTGCTAACGGCGGCCACTGCTTGAATTGTTCGCCCATCAACCTCAATATCAACGACATTCGGTGCCGCAGGAAAATCATAATCCCAGATGCCATGGTGCACGGCCTGAAAGTGCCACACGCGCTGACCGGTACGTGCGTCAAGACACACAATCGCTTCCGCAAACAAATTGTCCCCAGGACGATACCCTCCGTAATAGTCATTAGTCGGTGTCGACAATGGGATATAGACGTAGCCGAGCTCTTCATCTGCACTCGCCCACGCCCACATGTTGGTATTACCGGTGTACTCCCATGAAGCACGGTCCTGGTTAAGAGCAGTCAACCATGTCTCATTGCCTGGCTCTCCTTCTCTCGGCACAGTATGAAAGCTCCATAACTGTTCCCCAGAACGTGCATCGAAACCACGAACGTCGCCAGGAGGCATCTCTTTCATCGCCGGCATTGTGTTATTCGTAACGTCGGAAATCGCAGACCCAATAATCACAACACCATTTACGACGATAGGCGGCGAACCCCAGCTAAACGTATCGACTTCGCGGTCGTCATACCCTTCCCGCAAGTCGACTTCACCAGCATCTCCAAAATCCTCATACCTGACACCGGTCTCCGCGTTCAAAGCAACGAGGTATGAACCGACGACCGCAATGACACGAGTATCGCTACTTTGCGGATCATCCCAATAGGCCACGCCTCGCGTTTGCCGAACACGCTCAAACGGTTCTCCATTTCTCGATGGTGGGATGTCGTGCCACAACACTTCACCAGTAGTTGCATCAAGCGCTGCAACCGTCCCAAGCCCAGTACTGATGTATAGCCGCCCATCGACCATTAAGGGTGTGTTCTGAGCCGCAACCGACGCACGCACATCTCGGTCACCTCGCACCACATCAGGCAGTACAGACTGACGCCAGACAATCTCGAGGTCTCGAAAATTTTCAGCGTTAATTTGTTCCAACGGAGAATACTTGGTCCCTTCGACATCCGCCCCGTAGGAACGCCACTCCGTCGTTTGTGCACCTAACGTTAAAGAAACGCAGAGAACCATTATTGCGGTACAGCACCTGCTGGCCATAGGCTGAACATGGTTGCTGTCTCGCCTACAAATGTTTGCACTCACCGAACATCACTCTCTTCCGCAGCAATTTCATCGTAAAACCCCGGAATGCTCCGCCGCATAAACAAACCGTCAGTTGCTGTGGTCCAATTTAACGTATCGGTCACAATCCTCGTTGCCGCCTCGTTCTTCTCCATTCCAGACGCAATAAGATCCTGCATGCGCTCTCGAACCGACACAAATTGGTCTCGAAAAGCCTCGACATCTGAACGGGTCATCACACCGCCATGCCCTGGGATTGCTGTATCAAAATCAAGATCGAGCATACTATCGAGCGTCCCGATCCACGCCTTACTACTACCACCGTTTGCATAATCAATGAATGGTGCCGTTCCGTGTAACAGGTCGCCCGTATGGATGGCCTGGAGATCCGGGAAATACACAACAGAATCTCCATTGGTGTGACCACGTCCAAGATGATGCGCTCTGACCTCAACATCGCCTAGGCGCAAGGCTATCTGGTCACTGTAGACAATTCGTGGTTGTCCTTCCTGATCGCCTCTCACCATATTCTTCCTGGCATTTTCATGCGCAATAATCTCAGCTTCGTCAACAAAACCAACATTGCCCCCCGCATGATCGCCATGGTGATGAGTGTTAATGATGTACCGAATTGGTTGAGACGTCACATCACGAACCCTCGACTTTATCTCGTCAACATTTCTCGGAAATTTGTCGTCAATCAAAATAACACCCGCAGAAGTCACACGGACCCCAACATTTCCACCAATACCATTGATGTAATACAACCCTTCTTTAACAGGAGTAATGGATAGCGTTTCAGGTTGCTGCCCCATGACAACGATGGTCGCAGCTACTAGGACAGTCAGTAACGGCAACAATGCCACTCTCAACTTATTTTTCACAACACCCCCCGTCCAACAATAGTCTTCACGGCAATCAGGAAATCAACACCGCTCAACTCATATTGCCCCGACAGACAATATGCCATCAAAGAGTGCGGCACAGATATCGAAATTATAGCGAGGCCCCTTCTGACGTGCAGGTATAGCTACAATGACCCCGTGAGAATACATCTCCAGGAACTGCTTCTTGCCTTGTGTCTGATTACCACCACTGTCCCAGCGGCGGCGGATGATTGGCGAGAGTTTCGTGGCTCTACTGGACAAGGACATGCCCCCAACACCAATCCGCCGATCCAATGGAGTGAAACCGAGAATATCACCTGGAAATCAGAGGTTCCTGGGCGCGGCTGGTCATCGCCTGTAATCGCAGATGGGCGCCTTTGGATTACGACATCGATCGAAGATTCAGAAGGCAGTTCACTGCGCCTTCTGGCATATGACACAGAAACTGGAAGTCAACTGATCGACAGCGAAGTATTCCGGATCGAGGATTCAAACGCACCAAATCCAAAAAACAGTCTCGCCTCCCCAACTGCGGTGATTGATCCAAACAATGAACGTGTTTACGTGCATTTCGGTGCCTACGGAACAGCCGCCGTTTCGCTTGATGGAGCAATAGTCTGGTCGACACATTTCCCTTACATCTCACAACATGGAAACGGTGGGTCGCCCATCATTTATGAGGACCTACTGATATTGAGTATCGACGGCTATGACACAGCTTACGTGGTGGCAATCGATAGTAAAACCGGAGATGAACGGTGGCGAACAACCAGAGTAGAGCCAGTCTCGCAAGCATATTCCACACCACTCCTCATCAATACAGGCAACACCGTACAGCTCATTAGTGTCGCGGCATTTAGGACCACAGCGCACAACCCTCTCACCGGCGAAGAACTTTGGAGCGTCGGCTACCGAAATGGGTTTTCGAATGTTCCTCGCCCCGTCTTCGGACACGGCATGATCTACCTCTCAACAGGCTTTCAAACGCCATCACTCCTCGCCGTCCGGGTGGATGGCTCAGGAGATGTCACCCGCTCACACATCGAATGGCGTCTGAACCGTGGTGCACCACTCACACCGTCGCCGATTCTCGTAGGAAATGAACTGTACGTCGTGTCAGACTTTGGAATAGCGACGTGCGTTAACGCCCTAACAGGAGAACTACATTGGCAAGAACGTGTCGGAGGAAACCACTCGGCATCACCGGTCTTTGCCAACGAACACATCTACTTCCAAAATGAAGAAGGAATCACCACAGTCATTAAACCCGGTGCCAAATTTGAAGTAGTAGCACGGAATCAGCTTGATGGCTCTATGCTCGCCTCGATGGCCGCTGTCGGCAGTGCCTTGTACATCAGGACAGAGTCACACCTATACCGAATCGAAGAAACACCGTAAAGTAGGAATATCCTGATCGCCTCTACCCGAAGCGTGATACATTCCTCCGAACTATGTGGGAACAAAACTATACACCCGTTGCTGAAAGTCTCGGCGCCTCGACTGTCGTGGCTGCCATTCCCCTCGTGATTCTGTTTGTCATGCTCGGTGTGATTCGCAAACCTGGCTGGGTCGCAGGATTGAGCGCACTCGGAGTCGCGGTTTTATTAGCCGTCGGCATTTACGGCATGCCCGTTCCCCAGGCCGGCATGTCTATGGTCAACGGTGCTGCGTTTGGACTCTTTCCCATTGGGTGGATTGTCATTGCGTCACTAATTCTCTACCAAGTCACAGTGAAAACAGGAAAATTTGAGATCATCAAAGAATCCATTGGCTCGCTCAGTGATGATCGACGCTTGCAAGC
>CAYFJM010000159.1:0-5127 GCA_964343415.1 uncultured Vicinamibacteraceae bacterium
CATCCAACCGACAACGGCCGTTTGTAATCGTTCGATCATTATTTGCTGACGCGTGTCTTCCTCGAATTGTTCGCGAGCCGCAGGTGTTCGAAGTAGCTCGTTATAGGCGGTATCCCCGATGAATTGTCCATTGACTTGCAGTTGTGGTGTCGCAAGGATACGTTCTCGAAGTTCGGCGTCACTGACGACAAGGCCGAGACGTTGTGCTTCAGTGATTGCTGCGTATTCGTCGACTAGTTGCAGGAGGATTTGTCGATCAATTCCAAAGGAACGAAGGATTTCTTCGGACATCTCCCCGTCTGATTGCAGGCGGTAGTTATTGAGCTGCTGGTTGTAAATTTGTTGGAACTGCTGCACGGATATCTCATGCTCACCGACTCTGGCAATAACAGTTGATGGGAGGGTTGGGTCGGTCATCGGGTTCATGGAAACGCCGGGGATGATTGCGATGAAAGCCAGTACGACAAGTCCGAGGCTCCATTTGAGCCATCCCTTGTGTCGTCGCATTTGGTCAAGCATGGTCATGACGTGCGGAACCCTCCCGAAATAATTAAATTAGTTGCGTTAAAGCGAACCCTCATTCTAGGGGGAGAAGTTCAATGTCGGCAAGCAGTTGAGATTGGGGCCTAGTTCAAGTGGGTGGTCTCGGTACGATGTTTCTGTGAGAGCTTTTGCTATTGGCAGGATGCGTATTTTGATTGACTTCGTTGGGTTCCAAGCCATGTTCTTTGTTCATGGACATTCAAGTCGACCAATATTTCTTGATTATTCGGGTGCTAGATGCACTAGTTTGCACTGGGGCGTGTGATATATTTTCTGGTAGGTAAAGGACTTAGAGGAATTATCAGAACCTACCGGAGCGATGGTTATTCGCTTATTCGTGCTACGGTTAGCCAACGACATTTCGGTGACCTTGCGTCCGTACCGTCAGTGAGATTCCAACAATACTCGATTCAGATTGAGCTTTTACATTACGGATATTAGAAGTTGAATTTTCGTTCGATTTTTTCATTGTTTTCAAATGATCTTGCGATCGACCTTGGAACAGCGAATACGTGTGTGTTCGCTCGTGGTAAGGGGATTGTGCTTAATGAACCGTCGATTGTGGCTATTAATATGCGCGATGGAGGCGTTGAGGCGGTCGGTAGCGAAGCCAAGGAGATGTTGGGGCGGACGCCCGGTAATATCGAAGCAATTACACCTTTGAGAGATGGTGTTATCGCTGATTTCAAGCGGACAGAGATGATGCTGGGGTACTTCATTAAGAAGGCCCACAATCGCACGATGTGGATCAGTCCCCGGATGGTCATTGGGGTGCCATCTGGAATCACTGAAGTCGAGAAGCGCGCGGTTCGTGACAGTGCCGATAAGGCTGGTGCTTCAGAAGTGCATCTCGTTGAAGAGGCTATGGCAGCTGCAATCGGGGCGGGCATGCCGATCACGGAACCATCCGGAAATATGATCGTCGATATCGGCGGTGGCACCACGGACATTGCCGTGATCTCATTGGCCGGGATTGCTTATAAGAGTTCTGTTCGTGTGGCCGGCAATGAGATGGATCATGCGATTACTTCGTACATCAAAAAGGCATATAGCTTGTTGATTGGAGAACGAACTGCGGAACAAATAAAAATGCACGTTGGTTCCGCTTACAAGCTGGACACGCCGACTACATATGAAATCAAAGGTCGCCATTTGATTGAGGGCGTACCGAAGACTATTACGGTCACAGATGAAGAAATACGTGGAGCCTTGTCAGATACCGTTGAACAGATTGTCAAAGCGGTGCTAGATGCTCTTGCGGGAACTCCTCCGGAGTTGTCAGCAGATATTGTTGACCGCGGCATCGTAATGACAGGCGGTGGTTCGATGTTGAAAAATCTTGATATACGGCTACGTGAGGAAACGGGTGTGCCATTGGCGATGGCCGAAGAGCCACTTTCCTCTGTTGTGCTTGGTGCCGGACAAATGTTGAATGACTTTAATTTACTAAGGAAGATATCTATTCCTGACTAGCTGAGTTTTTCTTCATACGCCGGTATTTTTTGGAAGGACGCGAGGCGTACGTGTTTAAGAGAAAGCAACGTATCGGTTACCTCGTCTTGGCTGTAGTGATCGGCCACTTGATCCTTATATCGGTTCAGGTAAATGTACGCCAGGAAGGAAACCTCCTGCAGGTCGTGAGCTTTAGTGTCCTCGCTGGGTTAGAAGAAATTTTTGCGACCAGCGCGAATGCAGTCGGGTCGGTATGGTCCCGGTATGTGTTCCTTCGTGATACCGAAGAAGAGAATGTCGTGCTCCGTGAGTCAGTCGCTCAACTTGAGCTGCAATTACAGCAACAGAATGCCTTGGCGCGACAAGCTCTTTCTCTTCATCGTTTACTTGAATTACGCAATTCAGTTGAAGTTTCAACATTGCCAGCTCAGATTATTGCTGTTGATGCGACGCCGTGGTTTCGTACTTTTACGATAAATCGTGGTACTAGAGATGGTGTTCAGGCGGATTTTGCAGTTATTGCGCCCAATGGAGTAGTTGGAAGAGTCGTGGGGACGCCTGGCCCTCGGGCAGCGAAAGTCCAGCTTTTGATCGATCGTAATGCGGCGGCAGGTGCCTTGATAGAACGAACGCGTGCGGCAGGTGTTGTGGCTGGTGTGGATGGACAACCACTTCTCCGCATGGAGTATGTATCAAACCTTGAAGATGTACGAGTTGGTGATTCGATCGTGACTTCGGGCACGGACGGTATTTACCCGAAGGGTTTTGTTATTGGTACTGTTCGAGATGTGCAGCGTGGTGATGACCTTTATAAATCGATATCGGTTGATCCAGTGGTGAAATTTACAAATCTTGAAAACGTATTAATCGTGTTGGACGATGATCGACTGGCACAGTTAGAAGGAGTCGAATGAGGGTTGTAGCACTGCTGGGAGCGATCGCAGTGTCAGTAACAGCACAAACGACGGGTGCACGTCTTTTTGATTTAGCCTTTACGAACTTTGATATCCCGTTAGTAGTCGTCGTCTTGGCGGCCTTGTCTGGTGGTGCGATTGTTGGGTTATGGGCGGGTACTCTCGCCGGATTTCTGCAAGATGTAATGTCGGGGGGGTTGGTTGGAGTTAGTGGACTAGCGAAAAGTCTTGTCGGTGTGGCTGTGGGGATTCTTGCCAAGCGGTTAGTGCGAACAGGGTACGGGTATCGCGTACTTTTGATCGCTGTTGCAACGATTATGAATATGATTATTTTTGTTGGAGTTTATCGTCTGATTGGAGTTTTTACTCCTGCAGTTGATGGGGTGGATGTGTTGCAGCAAGGTATTTTGAATGTCAGCGCAGGTGTTTTGATCGTGAGTGCTAGCGAACTATTCCCCGTACTTTGGCGCCGTATACGGAAAGAGCGAATGATGTTTAAATCTCAGCGGTGGCGTACTAATTAGTCTGATGTATATCAAAGTCCCAGTTCGGGAGGCGCAGCATTCCAAAGTACTCATCGCCGTGTTTCAAGGCGCGGTTGTTCTAATATTTGTCATTCTTCTTGGTGCTTTTTGGAATTTTCAAGTCGGTCAGTATGAGAAATTTCTCCAAATGGCCGAGAATAATCATCAGCGCCGCTTGCCGCTGCGTGCTCCTAGAGGCGTGTTATTTGATCGCAATGATCGCGTGTTGGTTGAAAATCGTCACTCTTTGAATATTTCTCTTGTTCGGGAACGGGTGTCAGACCTGGACGAAACTTTGCAGCGATTATCAGAAGTAATTGCTGTTGATAAATTTGAATTGTGGCGTGTCTTAGAACGTCAACAGCATGAGCCGTTATATAGACCGGTTGTGTTGGTGCCGGATGCGACGTTGTCTCAGGTTTCTGCGGTATCGGCGCGGAGTCTTGAACTTCCTGGTATCGTAGTCGAACAAAGTCCTGCTCGTTATTACCCCACCAATCATCTTGCTGCTCATTCCTTTGGATACGTAGGAGAGGTTACTACCGCTCAGCTCTCACGTGATGCTTTCGGTGAGACAAAAATTGGTGACATTGTTGGGCAGGCTGGTCTTGAGCAAATTTATAATCAGTTATTGATGGGAGTTGATGGCTCTCGGCACGTTGTTGTCAACAGCCAGGGGCGAGAAATTGAGACCATCGGTGAAGTGAAGCCTGTAGAGGGAGCGTCGCTCAAATTAACGATTGACTATGACCTTCAGCTGGCGGCCGAGGAGGCATTTCAGTTGGCAGGTTTCGATGGTGCCGCGGTGGTGCTCGATCCTCAAAGTGGCGAGGTGCTAGCGCTGGTTAGTTTGCCGGCGTATGACCCGAATGCATTTGCAACCGGGATTGACCGCGATGATTGGTCGACGTTAAACAATAATCGACTAAACCCTCTTCAAAATCGTGCTTTGCGGGGGCGTTACTCCCCTGGCTCGACCTTTAAGATTGCGATGGCGGTTGCGGCATTAGAAGAAGGTGTAATTGACCCAGATTTCAAAGTGACTTGTGGGGGAGGCGGAACGTTCTACGGGAGGTTTTTTCGGTGCCACGCAACTCACGGGACGGTCGCATTGGATGAGGCATTGGAAAAATCCTGCAACACCTATTTTTATACTCTAGGTGAAAAACTGGACGTCGATCAGATTCATAAGTGGTCCACGGCCTTGGGTTTGGGCCAAATCAGTGGCGTCGATCTACCCTATGAGGTTAAGGGGTTAGTGCCGTCAAGAGTCTGGAAACAGGAAGCGGTCGGCGAGCGTTGGTATCCCGGTGAGACGATATCCGTGTCGATCGGACAAGGGCAGGTGTCGGTTACTCCTATTTCTTTAGCAGTGATGATGGCGACAGTTGCGAATGATGGGCTGCGAGTAGTACCGCGATTATTGCATTCGTATAGTGACGGTAATGGTTGGCGGCTGGCCAAGACGAATGCGAATCCATCGAGGATAAAACTCTCACCGAAGACCTTGGAGGTTGTTAAGCGTGGTTTGTGGATGGTAGTTAATCGCGAAGGCACGGGCCGACGTGGGCAGATTATTGGTCGAGATGTAATTGGAAAAACAGGAACAGCGGGTGGCACCGGACATGTAATCGAATATTGTGGGAGTGCTATTGAAAGCCTTTCTATGGAAGGACGAATGACTGTTTGCAATA
>CAYFJM010000160.1:0-5121 GCA_964343415.1 uncultured Vicinamibacteraceae bacterium
ATCACCGAGCGAACCGGGTAGGCTCTGTCCCACCCTTCTGCACCTCGGACCGCAAAATACGTAATGGCCGCGTTCGACAACGAAAAATCAAGCTCGCCACTCGCTAACCGTCGTATATTTTCTTGAGAACCACTGGTAGCTTCGGCTGTTACGCTGTAGCCGAGGTCGTTTCCTGTTTCGTTAATGACTTCAGCGAGAGCGCTTCCGACCACGAAAAATGCGCCACCAGGTGGTGCTGTACCCATACTGAGAAATTGTCGAGAGACCGTGGCGTCACCATCGTCACCACTACCATCGGCGCAATTCCATGATGTTCCGACCAAAATAACTATGAACAAACTCCACAAGTATTGACGCAAGACTTCCTGCCTCCTAGACGAATGAACCACCAATGCTACTACGGCTGGGTCCCGTATCTCTATTGCTCAACTAGAAATCGACGTGCCTTCATCTCAAATCGGGGAAGTACCCCAGTTTTTACAGAGTGAACCATGACACTTAAACCCAGCGATTGACGAATCTGGTTGGTGACGTGTTCCACCACGGAGTCGGAGTTACTGGATGTGGTCGGTTCAACTTCGATGGATATAGACCGGTTCGATGATTCACCCGTCACCCTACAACGGTACTCGAGAACTTCTGGTATGGTCCTGATGATGGCCTCGATTGCAGATGGATACACGTTAACCCCCCGAACATTGACCATGTCGTCGGCACGAGCGGTGACACCACCGACCAAGCGCGCGAATGTGCGGCCGCAGGCGCACGGAGCGAGCGTTCTGATAACGAGGTCTCGTGTTCGATAACGAATTACCGGGCTACCCAAGCGACCAAGGTTCGTGATGACCAACTCACCCTGGTGCCCGTCCTCAACAGGTTCATGCGTTTCCGGATTGAGTATTTCCGCTATAAATTCCTGCTCGTTGATGTGGACGAACCCCGGCGAGTGCCAGCATTCAAACCCGATCGGCCCGACTTCTGTAAGACCATAGTGGTCAATGACACGTGCTCCCCATCCGTCTTCAATGCGTTTTCGTGTTGCGGGAATACTTCCACCGGGTTCACCCGCGACGATGATGGTTCCCACGGAACTGTCACGAAGCGCAAGACCGATTTCCTGAGACACATCAAGTAGGCGAAGGGCGTAGGTCGGCGTGCAGCAGACGACTGTTGGTCGGGCGATATCGATCAGTGTGAGTCGAGAGTGACTTGTCATTCCACCTGAGGGAATTGTGTGTGCACCGATTTGTGTCGCGGCATCGAAACCCGTCCAGAAGCCGAGGAATGGTCCGAACGAAAACGGAAAGAAAATACGATCTTCGGCAGAAACCCGTGCTGCTCGATACACTACTTTCCAGCAGTCAAGCATCCATTGCCAACTTTCAGCAGTATCGATCCATCGCAATGGGGTTCCGGTCGTGGAGGACGTTTGGTTGTATCGAACGTAATGGCCAATTGGTTCCGATAATGCCGTACCCCATGGCGGCGTAGCGGTTTGGTCGGCAATTAATTCTGATTTGGTCGTAAACGGAATTACCGAAAGGTCGTTGGGGAACTTGAGTTGTTGAGTGTCGATGCCAGCAGTTTTCAATTTTTTGGTGTAAAACTGGTTACGTCGAGGAAGATCAGCAATTAGAGCGGCCAGGCGCGTGCTTTGGTGTGCTACGAGCGTTTTTCGGGGGGCATTTTCAATGTCGAGAAACTCAGTCATGGCGAGGGTTAGTCTTCGGTGTTAGTCTGAGCAATAGAAAAGTGCGCCGCGATTGCCTTTGGGATTGGTGTTGATTTCAGTAGTTTTCCCGAACGCTTCGTTACACAGGCAATTGTCATACTTCCCGTCGCGATCAGGTCCCCGTCTTTCCTGACGGTTGTTCTATAACGAATTTTTTTTTCACCTATATCTGCGATACAAATATGAATTTCGAACTCGTCTTCGAATCGTAAAGGTTTGAGGAATTGAAAATTTGCAGCTACGCGTGGAAATCCTACAGATGCATCTGGCGGTGCGATGCTGAGCCCTGCCTCTCGCCACAGTGCGTGCTCCGCTTCTTCCATATAACGGTAAAAGTATGAGAAATGTACGATGCCAGCTTTGTCAGTTTCGTAGAAATGAACTCGGCGAGTGAGGCGATATTCGCTTGTTGCCACGATCGTATTGTAACGACCAGAGGGCGAGAATGTACCTGCTGATTAGGCGCCTGCCATTGTCCCTGTGTGGGATGTGCGCGCAGAAAACTCCTGGAGTGCTTCAAATAATGGCTTGAGATCCGCAAAAACATTACCCACAAGAGCGTCGACAAGTTGCGGGTGTAAGTCGGGATGCGCCTTAATAAAATCTCGAAAGCTGAAGTCTTGGTTGTAAAACGATAGAACTAGCTGTCGAAACTGATCGAGAGCCCAGCGCATGTCCCGCTGGTATTCGACGAAGGTCGCCTCCGTAACGGCTCCACCCGTGAGGCCACAGTGCACTGCATCTGCTGCCATTTCCCCACTCTTAAGTGCCATAAATACGCCTGTTGAGAAGACGGGGTCGAGGAACGAAAAAGCGTCACCGGCTAAACAAAACCCATCGCCGCCAATTTTGTCGGCCCGATAGGAAAACTCTCCTGTTACGCGGACTGGTTCAATTCGACAACCGGTACTCAGATGGCTATTAATCCACACGCAATCGTGTACTTCACGTTCGAAAATTTCTTCGGGATCTCGTGTGTCTCGGTATAGATAGTTTGATTCTGCGACAATTCCTACACTGACGGTGTCGTCTGGCAGCGGGATGTACCAGAACCAACCTTTTTCTGGAACATACGCGACCGTTGTGGCGCCTTCATCGAGGCCCGGGTCTCGTGTGGCACCTTTGTAGTAGCTAAAGAGCGCAATTTTATTAAGATCTGCGTCACGTTTTTTCCAGCCGAGTTTCGATGCCAGAAAGGTGTCACGCCCTGAAGCGTCGATTACCGCGTCGGCATGAAATACCGCACTTTCGCCATCGGCCATGGTGCCACGAACGCCGGCGACTCTGGAGCCTTTCATGATTGGCTCGCGAATGGTCACACCCTGATGAATTGATGCACCCTTGGTTTTTGCGTTGTCGAGCAGCATCTGATCAAAGTCACTCCTTCGTACCTGCCACGTTGTCGAACAATCATGCTTAATTGTTTCAAAGAAGTAGAACGGTTGAGATACCTGTCCGGTTGTGGAGACAAATTGCACACTATATTTTTTGGGGCATGCGGCCTGCTCGAACCAATCTAAAACCCCAAGTCTGTTGAAGGTGAACCATGTATACGGCATTAATGATTCGCCGACGTGATAGCGGGGAAACAGTTCTCGTTCAACGACTGCTGTTCGGCGTCCGTATTGAGCGAGAATGGCTGCTGCAGTCGCACCGGCTGGTCCGCCACCGACGACGACACAATCGTATGTGTGTTCAAAAGACATCAAACTAGCTTTTACCGTATGACGAGTGGTAACACTTCCACGATATCACCAATTTTCGATCCATTTCGAATGACTTCTGTGCGTCGCCCGTACAGTACCCGAGGTTCTCGCATCCAAAACACACCCATCATTTCTGAATTTGGTGTGACCTCCAGGTAAGCCTTGACGCGACTTGAGTACTCAAAACGTCCATCTCGGAGAATGCGTCCGAGGGGAATCTCATTCCGCAATATTTTTCGTCGAAGGGTGTCGCTGAAGGCGTTCAGTTTGATTCTGATGGCACCCATTTCTACTGGTTGTCCGGCATATTCCTGCACCAGGAGCACCCGTCGAAAATATGACGAACCATTTGTAAACGTTGACAAAGGTCGAAGCGTTACTTGTCCACCAAAATGACGCTCCAGTGTCAACGTCATATCAGTATCGTGCACCAGGAGCGACCGGTATGGCAGAGGGATACCCGAAGGTTGCACGACCTTAATCTTTGGCGGTTCAATTCCAGCTCGTCTATAGACAAGGTCAAGTGGGTATAGTGGATTGATGACACGTGTTTGTGATTTTCGCTGAGCTTTAGCCATTGACGTTACGGATAGGTTGACTTACGTATATCGAATTTCAGTATGCACTGGAAGAAAAAACCGTGGAAGTAAACTGTCCACACGGAGCAATCCTTCTCGGGATAACTGAACCATATCAGCGGACAATTCAGACAGATAACCATCGTTATTTAGGCTGGCGAATGGTCCTTCAAAACGGGACTGCACATCAACGTGGTATTTGTTTTTGAAATAACCGGGGTGAATGGAACCTCGTTTGAGCTGCAAAACTAACTCTCGGATTAATCGTTCTTCATCGGTCGGACGATATGCGCGGTTCAGAGGAATATTTCCGGCTTCGACTGCGGCTGCGTACGGTCCCCATGAATCGAGGTTTTGCATGTGTACGCCATTAATATGGCCAAACGACGCTACACCGAGACCCGCCAGGTCGGCACCTTGCCACAGACGGTCACGGTAGACGAAGGTGGTTTTGGCAGGATCTTTCACGGCCGTGTACGCACTGCCGATGGTGTATCCGGCTCGTTCCAAAGCTTCGAATGCTTCGTCAACCCAGCGACGCTTGGTTGACCATGAGGCAACAGTGTCAGTGAACTGACCAGTTTTCTTAATCAAATCACTACTGATTGTTGTGTTAAACGGCAGTTCCATTTGATAGATGGTCACGCTGTCTGGTTCAAGGGCGAGTGTTTGCTCAATCGCGTTGTTCCATTTTTCATTTGTATCCCCAAGCATGCCGGCGATTAGGTCAATGTTTATCTGGGGAAAACCGATGGTACGGGCAAATTCGTAAGCACGAAATATTTCTAATGAACGATGGGCCCGACCGTTAAGTTCAAGAACCGTGTCGTCGAAATGTTCAATGCCAAGACTGAGACGTGTGACGCCCATGTTTCGAATGGCGCGTAACTTTGCTTCCGTGAGTGTTCCTGGTTCACATTCAAAGGTAATTTCGCTTGCAGTCGACCACGAACGAACGGCTGTAAGCCGGTCAACGAGTCCTTGGAGTTGTCTCACTGACAGGAACGATGGGGTGCCACCTCCGAAGTAAATAAAATCTAATGGCCGGTCTGCGATAGCTGGCTGATGCCCGTACAGTTCCCATTCTTTAGCCAGGGTGTCGATA